>JAKAMA010000198.1 GCA_021813085.1 Chloroflexota bacterium
CGACGGATGCTACCAGTGTCCCTCGAATCCGGATCCGGTGACGCCGGCCTGGGTCAACGCCTGGCGCGCCCGAGGCCACACGGTGGGCGCCCACGTCGATGACGCGGCGAACGCGACGAACCCGACGGCCGCGAACATGACGGCGGCGGAGCAAACCGCGATCAGCGGCTTCCTCGCTGCCTTCGGGCTGCCGATCTCGCAGACCGTTCGCAACCACTGGGTGGTGTGGGTTGGCTGGGGCCAGCAGGGCGCGCTGGAGACGGCGCAGGGCATCTACCTCGACAACAACTACTACACATGGGGAAACTGGCTCGGCTCCAACCCCGTCGGCTACATGACGGGCTCGGCGCTGCCGATGCTCATTTTCGACGACCAGGCTAACCCGACGAAGACCTACGGCATGCTGACCGAGGTGACGGACGAGGTCGACGGCGCGAACATCGGCCCGGACATCGCGCAACTGTTCGATGCGGCGCTGGGGCCGCAGGGGTTCTACGGCGCGATCGTCGGCAACGTGCACGCCTACCGGACCGATGCCGTCTCGCTGCTGACGGACACGCTCACGGCTGCGCAGTCGCGCGGGATCCCGATCTGGAACTCGGACCGGTTCCTCCAGTTCACGCAGATGCGGCACGACTCCACGATCTCCGGCGTCGCGTGGGCAGGCGGCAACCTGACGTTCACGTATGCGGCGAGCGGCAGCGGCGACCCGATCTCGGTCATGCTGCCGGCCAACTTCAACGGCTCGCCGCTGGCGGCGGTGCAGGTGAACGGCTCACCGGTGACCTACACCACGCAGACCATCAAGGGCATCGACTACGCGTTCGTGCCGGTCAACGCCGGCACCTGGAACTTCAGCGTGACCTACACCATCGACACGACGCCGCCGGTGATCTCGAACGTGCAGGTGTCGGGGCTCACGAACACGAGCGCGATGGTGTCCTGGACGACGAATGAGCCCGCGGACAGCAGCGTGCACTACGGCGTGTCGCCAGCGACGAACCTGACGCTCGCAGACCCGGCGCTCGTCACGCAGCACAGCCTGACGCTGACCGGGCTCACACCGGCCACGACCTACAGCTACTTCGTGTCGTCGAGCGATGCGGCACACAACCTGGCGTCATCCGCCACGGCGACGTTTACGACGGCGCAGGCGTCCGTGACGCAGACCACGTACGCCGACTTCGCCGCCGGAAGTACCACAGGTACCAACGTCACCGAGGACGCAGGCGGCGAAGTGCGCCTGGCGGCGGAGCTGTACGACGCCTTCAACGGCACGGCGCTCGGCAGCAACTGGACGTCGACCCCGTGGAGCGCGGGAGGCGCGGCGACGGAGGCCTCGGGCACACTCGCGGTCAACGGCACGGATGTCGCTTCGACGGCCACGTTCGCGCCCGGGCGTGTCCTCGAGGGCACGATGACGTTCGGTGCGGTGCCGTTCACGCACTTCGGCTTCGCGACGGACCTGAACGGCACGTCAGGATCGAGCTGGGCACTCTTCAGCACGATGGGCACGTCGGACACGCTCTTCGCACGCACCATGCTGAGTGGCGTCGAGCAGACGGTCGACCTGGGCACGGCGTACCTCGGCGCGCCGCACAACTACCTGATCAGTTGGCAGCCGGGCGGCGTGCAGTACTTCATCGACGGCGCGCTCGTCGCGAGCAGCGCATCGGCACTGTCGGCGCCGATGGCCGTGCATCTCTCGGAGTTCGCGCCGGGCGGCGCCTCCCTGGTGGCCAACTGGGTGCGCATCGACCGGTATCCGGCCGCCACCGGCACCTTCGTGTCGAGCGCGATCGACCTCACGGCGACCCGGGCGTTCGATACGCTGTCGTGGGCCGGCAGCTTCCCCGCCGGCACCGGCGCCAGCTTCCAGACAAGGAGCTCGACCGACGGGACCACCTGGACGGCGTGGTCGGCGCCGGTCACGGTGACGGGCAGCGCGATCACGAGCCCCAATGCGCGTTTCATCCAGTACCAGGTGACGCTGACCAGCACCTCCGTGACCGTCACACCATCGGTCGACTCCGTGACGATCAACTACCACAACATCAGCAGCCCGACGCCGACAGCGCTCTCCGGCAGCGCAGCCCCAGCCGGCGCGACATTTGCGCTGGTCGCGCGGGCGCCGGACGCGCCGTCGCCCGCGCTTGTCGCTGCGGTCCCCGCGCTCGCGGGCGTCGCGGACGAACGAAGGTTGCTGGCATGAAGGGCGAAGGGCGCGTCCGTCCGTGGACGCGGGCGGCACGAGTGCGCCCCCGCATCGGCTTCGTCATGGAGCAGGCACTCGGTCACGTCGCCTACGCGATGAACCTGCGCGCTGCCCTCGCCGGGCGGGATGACTTCGAGGCGGTCTGGCTCGAGGTGCCCTACCCTCGCACCGGCATCGGTCGCCTGCCGGTTGTCGGGCGGAACTGGACGTTGCGCGGGAGCATCCGGGCGCGCCAGCTCATCGCCCGCGCGCACCGGGAGCAGCCGCTCGATGCCCTGTTCATCCACACGCAGACGATCAGCCTTCTTGCGGCCGGCTTCATGCGCCGCATCCCGACGCTCCTCTCGCTCGACGCGACGCCGCGCAACATCGATGCGCTGGCCGCCGCCTACGACCACAGGGTCGGGCATCCTACGGTCGAGCGGCTCAAGCGGGCGCTCCTGCAGCGTGTCTGGCGGGACGCGCAGGCCTACACGACGTGGTCTGCGTGGGCGAAGACCTCGCTCGTCCAGGACTACGGCATCGAGCCATCGCGCGTGACGGTCGTCCACCCGGGCGTCAACGTCTCGGCGTTCCCGCGGAGGGACGACGCGCAGCACCAGGATCATCGGCGCACGAGGCTGCTGTTCGTGGGCGGGGACCTGCGACGCAAGGGCGGCGATCTGCTCATCGAGACGTACCGGCGCCACCTGACGGACACCTGCGAGCTCCACCTCGTCACCGGCGCCGACGTCCCAACCGGAGACGGCGTGTACGTGCATCGTGGCCTCGGGCCGTACTCGCCGGAGCTGCTCCGGCTCTACCGGGAGAGCGACGTCTTCGTGCTCCCGACGCGCGGGGACTGCCTGGCGGTGGTGCTCGGCGAGGCGATGGCGTCCTCCCTGCCCATCGTGACCACGCGAGTTGGCGGGCACGCGGAGGCGGTCGAGGACGGCGAGAGCGGCTTCCTCATCGACGTTGACGACGGAGCGGCGCTCCGCGACCGGCTGCGGCGACTCGCCGACGACCCGGCGCTGCGCCTCCGCATGGGGCGGGCGGCCCGCGCCATCGGCGAGGCGCGCTTCAACATGGCCACAGGCGCCTCGACGCTGGCCGACCTGCTCGTGCGGCTCGGCAGCGGTGACGCGGGGCGGGAAGCGGTGACCGCGGGCGCGGACCGGCCCGTGCAGGACGGCGTCGCATGAGGTGCCTCGTTACCGGCGGCGCCGGCTTCATCGGCTCGCACCTCGTGGCGCGGCTGCTTCAGGAGGGCGACGAGGTGCGCGTCCTCGACAATCTCCGGAGGGGCACGCGCGAGGCGCCGGATGTCCATGCCGCCGGGAGAGCCGTCGAGTTCATCGACGGCGACGTGCGCGACAGCGCCACGCTGCGGGCCGCGGCGGCCGGATGCGACCGCATCTTCCACCTCGCCGCGCAGTCGAACGTCATCGGCGCGCTCGACGACCCTGACTACAGCTTCACGACCAACGTCGGCGGCACGTTCAACGTCCTCCGCTGCGCCGTCGACCTCGGTGTCAGGCGCGTCGTCTTTACGTCCTCGCGCGAGGTGTACGGAGAGGCGCTGTACGTCCCGGTCGACGAGGATCACCCGCTGCGGGCGAAGAATCCCTACGGCGCTAGCAAGCTCGCGGGCGAGGCGTACTGCCGCACGTTCGCCCACTGTTACGGCCTCGACGTCGCGATCGTCCGCCTCGCCAACGTCTATGGCCCGGGCGACCGCGACAGGGTGATCCCGCTCTGGCTCGGCCAGGCGGCAGCCGGCCGCGCACTGGAGGTCTTCGGCGGCGACCAGGTGCTGGATTTCGTCTGGATCGACACCGTGGTCGGCGCGCTGATCCTGGCCGGCGAGCGAGGGCTCGCATCGCCAACGAACATCGGCAGCGGGACGGGCACGCCGATCCTGGAGCTGGCGCAACGCGTGTTGGACGTGACCGGCTCGAAGGCCGCGGTCGTGCGGACGGCGCCCCGCAACGCCGAGGTGAGCCACTTCGTCGCGGACGTCTCGCGCATGCGCGCGCTTGGCATCGTCCCCGACGCGGACCCTCTGGCGCATCTCGCCGAACTGGCCGCAGTGCCGGCCCCGGTCACACGATGAGCGCGCGCACGCTACTCGTCATCGGCGACCGCATCGCTGCCCGCGCCCTGTCCGACGCACCGCGCCGCGACTTCGACGCGCTGGCCGAGCGGCTGGGCGCCGATGTGCTGCACGCGGGCGCGCTCGACGGCGCGGCGGGCCGCGCCCGCAGCGGCTTCGCGCTCGCGCGGCTCGCCGCGGCGCGCGCGCGCGCGTACGACGCGCTGTACTGCGACAGCGAGCACATCGGCATACCGCTGGCGTTCCTCCTGCGCGGGGCGCGTCCAGGGCCGCGCCTGACGGTGCTGGCGCACTACCTGACGCCGCTCAAGAAGCGCGCCCTCATCCGCCTGCTGCGGCCGCAGGGGCGCATCGACTGCCTGGCCGTCCACTCGCAGGCGCAGGCGCGGCGCGCGCGGTCCCTCGGCTTTGGCGACGGGAAGGTGAGCGTCGTGCCCTACCAGGTCGATGCGTCGTTCTGGCAGCCGCGGCCCGGCGAGGGGACGTGCATCGCCAGCGCCGGGCAGGAGTTTCGCGACTACCTGACGCTCATGCGCGCCGTCGACGGCCGCGCGGTCGAGGTGCGTATCGCCGCGGGCAGTCACTGGTCCACGCGCCGCGCGACCTTCTCCGGGTCGGACGTACCGGCGAACGTGACGGTGCGCCTCCATTCTTATGTCGAGCTGCGCGACCTCTACGCATCCGCCCGCTTCGTCGTCGTCCCGCTGCTCGACGTGGACTTCCAGGCCGGCATCATCACGATCCTCGAGGCGATGGCGATGGGCAAGTGCGTCGTCGTCAGCCGCACGCAGGGGCAGCGAGGCGTCGTCTCGGGCCCGTCGATGCGCGGCGGCACCCTGTCTGACATCGGCGAGCACGCGTGGCCCGAAGACACCGGCATCTACGTCCCGCCCGGCGATGCGGCGTCCCTCGGCGACGCGATCGACTACCTGCTCGCCCGTCCGGACCGTGCGCGGGCGATGGGCGCGGCGGCGCGGCGGCAGGTCGAGGCGAGCTTCACGGTCGATCAGTTCGCCGAGCGCCTGGGGCGGCTGATCGCGCCGGGCGGCGCTCCG
>JAKAMA010000199.1 GCA_021813085.1 Chloroflexota bacterium
TACGGCCTGCTCGGCTTCGTCGCCCCGGCGTTGATGATGCGCTTCACGATGAAGCAGTACGTCGACCGCACGGAGCGCACGGTCCGCGAGCTCCATGAGAAGAACGCGCGCATCGAGGTGCTCGGCGCGGAGCTGCGCGAGGCATACGGCGAGACGCTCACCGCCTTCGTCTCCGCGCTCGACGCGCGCGACGCCGAAACGCAGGGCCACTCGCAGCGCGTCGCCGAGCTGTCGCTGCGCATCGCCCGCGTGCTGGGCGTCGTGCCCGGCTCGCAGGAGTGGCAGGATCTCGAGCATGGCGCCATGCTGCACGATGTCGGCAAGATCGGCGTGCCGGACGCCATCCTCCGCAAGCCGGGGCCGCTCGACGAGGAAGAGTGGAGCTTTATCCGACGCCATCCGGCGCACGGCTACTACATGCTCAGGGGCGTCCGCTTCCTGGCGAACGCGGCCGAACTGGTGCTCTGCCACCACGAGCGCTACGACGGCGGCGGCTACCCGCGCGGCCTGCACGGCGACGAGATCCCGCTCGCCGCGCGCATCTTCGCCGTCGCGGACACCTTCGACGCGATCACGTCAGAGCGTCCGTACAAGCGCGCGGGGTCCGTCGCGGAGGCGTGCGCGGAGATCAGCCGCAACAGCGGCACGCAGTTCGACCCGCGCGTCGTCGCCGTCCTCCTGCACCTCGAAGGCCGCACGCAAGAGGCGGCGTAGGGCGGCAGGCACGCACGGGTTCCCGCCGTCCCTGTGGCCGTGGTCGCGGTCCACCCGCCGCGGTACATCCGCGCGATGGCGCGCAGGCTCGACCCGTGCTGTCCCGGTGGGCGACATCGTGGTACGATGCGCGTTCATTGGGTCGCGCGCGGCGTGGGGCGCACGCCGGGCGCACGGGATCAACATGAGGGAGACAGCGTGGACCTTCAGGCGTACGTTCGGCGCATCGGCTATGAGGGCGGCATGGCACCGACGCTGGAGACACTTCGCGGAATGCATCGCGCCCACTTCTTCCACGTCCCGTTCGAGAACCTGGATATCGGCCGGGGCGTCCGGATCGAAGTCGACGAGGCCGTCATCTTCGACAAGGTCGTGCGGGCGGGCCGGGGCGGTTTCTGCCTGGAGCTCACGGCGCTCTTCGCCTCCGCGTTGCGCGCGCTGGGTTTCCGCGTCGACGTGATCGGCGCGCGGGTGATGTCCGAGGGCAGGCTCGGCGCGCCGATGAGCCACATGATGCTGATTGTCCACCTGGATGAGCCGTGGATCGCCGATGTCGGATTTGGTGGGCGCGTCGCCGAGCCCTTGCGGCTCGCCGACCGGGGGGAGCAGCGCGCCGGCCCGCGCGGCTACATCGTGACGAACGACGGCGACCACTGGTTCGTCACATGCACGGAGCCCGGAAGCCCGCCGATGATGTACCTGTTCACGATGCAGCCGCGCGAGTTCGGCGAGTTCCGGCCGGTGTGCGACTGGTTGCAGACCTCCGCCGAGTCACGCTTCACGCAGGGCGATATCGTCTCGCTGGCGACACCGTCCGGGCGCGCCACGCTCGCGAACAAGCGGCTCATCGTTTTCGAGGACGGCAACCGCGAGGAACGCGTGGTCGAATCGGAGGATGAGGAGCACCGCATCCTGCGCGACCGCTTCGGCATCACGCTCTCCTGAAGCACGCGTACGCGGGTCAGTATCGCGACGGGCGAGCTGTGCAGCCACCGGTGCCCGCCTCTACGCGCGTCCCTTGCCGGACGCGCCGGACGGCAACCCGGCGAGCGCCAGGTGCGTCGTGTCGTTCACCGCCGTGATGCGCGGCCGCCGCAGCTTGCTGTTGACGGTCGTCACCGACGTGTGGTCGAGCTTGAACGTCTGGAAGCCCGCGAACGGCAGCCCCAGCAGGTGCAGCAGCAACACGTTGATCGTCTCTTCGTGGCAGACCACGACGACGTTCAGGTCGCGGCTCTCGTAGTAGCGCTGCCAGACCTTCTCGACGAACGCCTCCGTCACCCGCTCGAAGAACGCGGCTGCGCTCTCTCCGCCCGCCAGCTCGTAGCTCTGCAGCGGGTAGGTCTTCTCGAACCACTCCGGGTACGCCTCGCGCGCCTTCGACACCGGCACGTCGTGAAAGCCTCCCGCGCGGAACGCGCCGAGCCCCGGCTCCTCGATCGCCGTCACGCCGGCGACGCGCGCGATCGCCTCCGCCGTCTCGCGCGTGCGCAGGTACGGCGTCGTCAGCAGGTGGTCGATGCGCACGGCGGCGAAGCGCTGCGCCACCGCGTCGGCCTGCCTGCGTCCGAGCGCGGACAGCGGGAAGTCGTTCTGAAACGTGTCCGGCGGGATGTCCGCCTCGCCGTGGCGCACGAGATAGAGGTCCATATCCACGCTCCGTGGTGTCGATGATGCACCCGCATCGTACCGGACAGCGCGCGAGGCGCCGCGCCTGACTGCCGGCGGCCGGTGCTACGGGTGGAGGCGCCACCGCCAGGTCGTCGACGCCACGAGCGGCCGCCCTGGCGCGACGACGGTAACGCCGGCGGCCAGCCCGCGCGCGTCGAGGTTGAAGGCGTCGATGGCGCAGGTCTGCGGCTCGACGCAGAACGCGCGCGCCGGCGTATAGACGACCGCGTGGCGCACGTTCGCCGAGGACGCGATGGTCAGCTCGATATCTCCCCAACGTACCCAGAGCGCGCCTTGCGGATGCGGGCCAGACGGCCCGTATGGGTAGCAGGTGTCAAGGCGCCTGTCGCCGAGCTCTGGGCCGGCCCGCAGGTCGCTCTCTCCCGCGACGGGCAGGAGCGCGCCGGTCGGGATCATCGCCCGCGCCTCGTACATCTCCCCCGCATCGATCAGCACGCGCGGCTCCGCGCCGGGCCGCACGTCACGCCGGAACCACGGGTGCCAGCCGGCGCCCGCCGGGAACGCGCGGCCGTCGCTGTGCACGTCGATGCGTTGTTCGACCCCGTTGTCGAGCAGCGTCAGGCGCTGCGTCGCGCCGCCGCCGAACGGCCAGCGCTCGTCGAAGCGGACCGACAGCACGCAGCCGCGCTCCGATGCGCCCTCGACGCGCCACGGCCGGTCGAATGCGACGCCGTGCGCCGCGTGGCCGTCGAGGTTCGGCGGCACATCGTAACGCGCGCCGTCGTACGTGAACGCGCCGGCGGCGATGCGGTTCGGCCACGGAGCCATCACGAACGAGCCCCACGCCATCGGCTCGGCGACCGCGCGTCCCGGGTCGTCGGGCGCGAGGAGGAGCGGCAGCCAGGTGCCGTCGCCGGGGCGGATCTCGAGCTGGAGCAGACGCCCGCCCGCTTCCGGCGCGACCGTGCAGCGCGTCCGCGGGGCTTCGAGCCGGAGGAGATCCATGGGCGGATGCTATGCGCCGCGTGCGATACCGGCAACGCGCCGCGCCGGATACACTCTGGCCGACGGTGGCAGCGCCGCCGCGCGGATGAGGAGGCGTGACGTGGACGAGCCGGTGGAGTTCTATTGCGACAGCGTGCGGTTCGACGTCGGCCCGTACGGCTTCAGCCTGTCGCTCGGCAAGGGGACGCCGCCCCCTGAGGGATCGACGCAGCCCGACATGGACGTGCTCGCGCGCGCGCACATGAGCCCGCAGCACGCGAAGGTGCTCGCCAAGCTCTTCGTCATGAACGTCAAGCGGTACGAGGAGCAGTTCGGCGAGGTCGAGCTGCCGAACGCGCTCTACCAGAGCCTGGGCCTGCCGGCCGAGTGGTGATGGCTGCCGGGCCAGGATTCGAACCTGAATAAGCGGCTCCAAAGGCCGCTGTCCTACCGTTAGACGACCCGGCAACGCCGCCCGTATCGTACCGAATCGCGCCGAGGAGCGGCGCGTCGTCCGCAAGGCACAGACTGCGCGCGACGCCGCGTGGGCTAGTGCCTCGCTCCGGGTGGCCGTTGCTGGGTCGATGTAGCCGCCGCGCTCCGGGTGCGGCGCGGATTGCCCGAAGCTGGTGCGCGATCCATAGTTCCACCACCGCGCCGGCCGTGTGTGCGCGAAAGCACAAAGGAGTCCTCCCATGCCATCGTTTGCGCTGCGCGTCGAGACCGTGTTCGGCGACGGCAGCATCGCCGAGCTTGGCCGCCGCGCGAAGGCCGCCGGCTACAGGCACGCCTTCGTCGTCACCGACCCGGGCATCAAGGCCGCCGGCATCCTCGATTCGGTGCTCGCCTCCCTCGACGAGGCCGAGGTGGCGCACACCGTCTACGACAATGTGACGCCGAACCCGACGATCCCGGAGGTCGACGGCGGCGTGGCGGCGATGCACGATGCCGGCGCCGACTTCGTGGTCGCCGTGGGCGGCGGCAGCGCCATCGACGCCGCGAAGGGGGTTGCCGTGGCCGCGCAGCTCGGCGGCGGCGCGAAGGACTACCTCTTCGGTGTCGGCGGCACGCCGTTCCCCGCGTCGATGAAGCCGCTCTTCGCCATCCCGACGACCTGTGGCACCGGCTCCGAGATCTCGAACGCCGCCGTCATCACCGACCCGGAGACGCACTACAAGCACCTGCTGCTCAACTGCACCCCGAACATCGCGATCCTCGACCCCGCGCTGGTCGCCGGCATGCCGGCGCCGATCACCGCCGCCACGGGGATGGACGCGCTGACGCACGCCATCGAAGCGTACGTCAACCCGGGCAACACGCCGTTCACGCGCATGTTCGCCACCCGCGCCATCCACCAGATCACGAGGCACCTGCGCCAGGCGGTCAACGGCCCGAACCGCCCCGAGGCGATCAAGCACATGCTGTACGCCGCCGACATCGCGGGCCAGTCGATGGCCGTCGGGCTCGGGCAGGTGCACGGCCTCTCGCACGTCGTCAGCGGCCGCCTGGGCACGCCGCACGGCGTCGCCAACGCCATCCTGCTCTCCCAGGTGCTCGACTACCACAAGGACTTCCTCAAGGCGGACCTGCTCGAGATCGCGCCGCTGATGGGCATCAACGCGTTCGGCATGCCCGCGGAGAAGGCGGGCGTCGAGGTCGTCGCCGCTGTGCGCTCGCTGCGCGGCGACATCAACATCCCGTCGAAGCTCAGCGACGTCGGGATGAAGCAGTCCGACGTGGCGCAGTTCGTCGAGGACGCGCAAAAGTCGCAGCAGATCTTCATCAACGCGCCGCGCCAAGGCAGCGCCGAGGACCTCGCAGCGATCTACAAGAGCGCGCTGTAGCGGTCAGCCGGTCAGCGCGTCAGGCTTCGGCCGCCCACTTGTCAGCCGCCGACCTGTCGAACATCAGCAACACTCCGCCCCCCGGCCCCCTCTCTGCAATGTGGAGAGGGGGCCGGGGGGCGAGATCACACGCGCCCCCGGACCGCGAACGCGCGCGCGCCCAGCGTGAATGCGCCTTGCGGT
>JAKAMA010000200.1 GCA_021813085.1 Chloroflexota bacterium
GTTCCCCCTGCGCTCGGGCCGCCTGCTGCCCGACGGCTCGTACCAGCAGCCCGCCAGCGCCATCGTCGCCAACTTCACGAAGCCCACGCCCGGCGCGCCCTCGCTCCTTCGGCACACGGAGGTCGTCACCTTCTTCCACGAGTTCGGCCACATCCTCCACCAGACCCTGACCAAGGCGCGCTTCCTCGAGTTCGCCGGCTCTTCGACCGAACGCGACTTCGTCGAGGCGCCCTCGCAGATGCTCGAACACTGGGTCTGGGACCGCGGCGTGCTCCGCCGCTTCGCGCGCCACCACAAGACGGGCGAGCCGCTGCCCGATGCCCTGCTCGACGCGATGGTGCGCGCGAAGAACCTCAGCAGCGGCATCGCCAACCTGCGCCAGATGTTCTTCGCGCGCCTGGACTTCGCGCTTCACGCTCCCGGCTTCGACGGCGACACGACGCGCGCTGTCCGCGAGCTGTACCCGATCACCGGATTCCCGTATCCGGAGGGCACGCACTTCCAGTCGGGCTTCGGCCACCTCTTCGGCTACGACGCCGGCTACTACGGGTACCTCTGGTCGCGCGTCTTCGGCGACGACATGTTCACCCGCTTCGAAGCCGCGGGCGTGCTCGACCGCGCGACGGGCCTCGAGTACCGGCGCGCGGTGCTCGAACGCGGCGGCAGCGTCGATGGCGACGAGCTGGTGCGCGGCTTCCTCGGCCGCGAGCCCAACACCGACGCCTTCCTCCGCGACCTCGGGTTGGAAGTGCCGGCGGCTGAGCCGTCGCCGTAGGGGTGCAGTCCCACGGCTCCGTGGCGCACCGTTCCAGGCCATCGTCGCGCGAGACAGGGGCGAGCGGGTTAGTCGAGGTAGTCCTTGAGCTTCTTGCTGCGGGAGGGGTGGCGGAGCTTGCGGAGGGCCTTGGCTTCGATCTGGCGGATGCGCTCGCGGGTGACGGCGAACTCGCGGCCCACCTCTTCGAGCGTGCGGCTGCGGCCGTCTTCGAGGCCGAAGCGCAGCTCCAGGACCTTGCGCTCACGTGACGTGAGGCTATTGAGCACGTCCATGACCTGCTCCTTGAGGATCTGGTGGGAGGCGGCGTCCGCCGGGGCGAGGGCGGACTCATCCTCGAGGAAGTCGCCGAGGTGGCTTTCGTCTTCCTCGCCGACGGGCGTCTCGAGCGAGACGGGGTCCTGCGAGACCTTGATGATCTCGCGCACCCGCTCGGGGGTGTAGGGGGGGCCCTGGCGCGGGTCGGTCATGCCGCGGGCGATCTCTTCGCTGGTGGGCTCGCGGCCGTACTCCTGGACGAGGCGGCGGGAGACGCGGACGAGCTTGTTGATCGTCTCGACCATGTGGACGGGAATGCGGATCGTGCGCGCCTGGTCGGCGATGGCGCGGGTGATGGCCTGGCGGATCCACCAGGTGGCGTAGGTGCTGAACTTGTAGCCCTTGCGGTAGTCGAACTTCTCGACGGCGCGGATGAGGCCGATGTTGCCTTCCTGGATCAGGTCGAGGAGGGACATGCCGCGGCCGATGTACTTCTTGGCGACGCTCACGACGAGGCGCAGGTTGGCCTCGGTCAGGCGCTTCTCGGCGCGGAAGCCCTCGCGTTTCACGTCGCTGTAGAACTCCTGCAGGATGTGCTCTTCGCGGCAGCGCCGGTGGATGCGGTCCCAGGGCGGCGGCAGGAGCGCCTGCTCGCCGCCGTAGTAGGCGGCGATGGCGCGGACGTGGTCGGGGCGGATGATGTGGGTGATGATCGAGAGCGTGACGATGACCTGCTCGGCGTCTGACTGGTCGCAGTGCAGGTGGCCGGCGAGGCGCGCGGCGAGATCGAAGTCCATCTCGGCATCGACGGTGGCGCGCCAGCGTTCGCTTTCGACGAGGTCGGTGATCGCATGGACGCGGACGCCGAGGTCGCGGCAGATGAACCGGAGCGCCTTCTGGCAGTGGTGGTACTGCTCGATCAGTGACAGGAGGATCTCCTGTCCGGAGGGCAGGCGGTTGTGTTCGGCGAGCCAGCGGCGCTCGATGACCTCGATGTGCTTCGCCTCTTCCATCTGGCGCGCGAGGCGCTTCTCGTCGGCGCCGGAGAGGAGGTAGACCTTGCCGATCTCGCGCAGGTACATGCGGACGGGGTCGTCGACGCCTTCCTGCTCTTCGAGCGGGAGCGGCTCCTTTTCGAGCTCGTCGGCGTCGATCTCGGCCTTGTCGGGTGCGTCGGCGCTCCAGGGGTCGGCAGGGAGCGCGCCGTTGGTGTGATGTACGCCATCGAGGACGGCGACCGTATCCGCAAGGCGAGAGAAGACGTCGGCGATGCGGTCCTCGGACGCGTCGGTGAGGAGGTCGGCGTTGTCGTGCGGCGCGTCGCCGTTCAGGGTGACGGCCGACGGATCCCGTCGCTTACTGCTCATTCACCACCTCAGCGGGCGGGGTGCCCGGTCCCGCGCCGTTGTTCGAGTACCCGTTGATGGACCTTCAGCCCAGCTTCCATATCCTCGACGAAGGCCGCGGCGAGGTCAGCCTCATCGTCTGCGGGACCGCGCGCATCGTGGCCGCCCGAACGCCACGCGGCGAGCGCCCGCTCCGCGATCTGCGCGCCACCGGCGACCGCGAGGTCGGAGATGACGGCGACGCTCGCGCGTTTCGCGAGGCGGAGCCGCTGCTGCTCGATGCGCCCAATAGTAGAACGCAGCGCGCGAACCAATGCATCGTCGTCGAAGGAGGGTAGGTCGAGGTTTACGACGCGCTCGAACTGCGGACGCAGGTCCGGCGTGAGCGATGCCTCAAACGACTCCCCCTCGTCCGACCATTCGATCCAGGCATCGAACAGCGCACGATTCTCGCTCTGCCCGAACAGTTCCGGCGTCATGTCCAGACCTTCGGCGCGTAGCTCAGGATAGCGGAAGAGCAAGGCGAGACAAAACTCTTCCCTGGCATCGTGCACGACGGGGTTGACAACGCGGGGGATGTCAAGTTCGCCGGGCCCGGTGCTGGCGGCACGGCGCGGTGTCGCGGCGGACCGTGCGCGGCGCAGGTCGAGGCGCAGCGTCTGCTCATCGACCTGTACGATGCGCGCCAGGCGCTGGAGGTAATGGGACTGCACGACGCGGTCGCCGACGGCGGCGACGAGCGGCAGGAGCTGCGCGGCGACATCGGACCGCTCCCGCGGCGATGAGAGGTCGTGGCGGGACGCCGCGCTCTCGAAGAGATGGTCGAGCACCGGCCGCGCCTCCGCCACGAGGGCGCGCCAGCGGTCCGGTTCGGCGCGGATCGTCTCGTCGGGGTCGCGGCCTGCGGGCATGGTGAGCACGCGGATGTCGGCGGCGAGCGTCTCCTGCTGGCGGATGACGCCGCGCCAGTCGACCTGCGGGGTCGACTCGCGGTCGACGGCGCCGGCGACGACCTCGACGCCCCGCAGGGTGGCCTCGCTGCCGGCGGCGTCGGCGTCGAGGGCGAGCGTGAGACTGCGGGTGTAGCGCTTGAGGAGCGCGACCTGGCGCTCGGTGAGCGCCGTGCCCATCGACGCGACGACGTTCGCGAAGCCGTGCTCGTGGGCCGCGATGGCGTCCATGTACCCTTCGACGATGACGGCGCCCTGGGCGCGGATGGCGTCCTTCGCGAGGTCGAGCGCGTAGAGCAACGACCCCTTGTCGAAGATCGGCGACTGGGCGGTGTTTACGTACTTCGCGTGCACGTCGCCGGCGCCGAGCGCGTCGCCGGGCAGCATCCGGCCGCCGAAGCCCGCGATGCGGCCGCGGTCATCGCGGATCGGGAACATCAGCCGGTGGCGGAAGCGGTCGTACGCGCCGCGGTCGCCTTCGACGGCGAGGCCGGCGTTGCGGACGTCCTTCGCGTCGAAGCCACGTGCTGCGAGATGCTGCAGCAGCGCCTCCCAGCTATTCGGCGCGTAGCCGAGCTGGAACCGCTCGACGGAGGAGTCGGCGAGACGGCGCTCGTCGAGGTAGGCACGGGCGGCATCGGACGTGAGGAGCGTGCTGTGGAAGAAGGCGGCGGCGGCCTCGTTGATCTCGTACAGCCGTGCGCGGTGAGCGTCCTCGACCGGGTCGCGGCGCTGGTCGAGGGCGACGCCGGCGCGCTCGGCGAGGGTGTGGAGGGCGTCGCGGAACTCGACGCCGTCCTTCTTCATGATGAAGCGGAAGATGTCGCCGCCAGTGCCGCAGGCGCCGAAGCAGTGCCAGGTCTGGCGCGACGGGTCAACGTGGAACGAGGCGGTGCGCTCGCTGTGGAAGGGGCAGAGCGCCGTGTAGCCGCGGCCGGCCTTCTTCAGCGCGACGTACTGGGAGACGAGGTCGACGATGTCGATGCGTTCCTTGACGTCTTCGATCGTGCCCATGCCCCCCGTGCCCTCGCTCTGCCTACGTGCGCTGCGCCAGCGGGATGATGACGCGGCGCGTCGGCGGCGCCTGCGCGGCGAGGCGCTCGATGTCCGCGGCGTGCTCGCGTTCGTGTGCAGCCATCTTCTCGGCGATCTGCGCGACCGTCATGCGGCCGAAGCGCGGGTGGAGGATGGCGCGCTCGAGCATCACGTCGTCGCAGCGGGCGAGGAGATCTTCGAGCGCGCGGCGCGCGGCCTGCATGCCGTGCACGATCTGGGGCACGGCGAGGGACTGCGCGAGCGCGGGGTCGCCCTCGTTGACCGAGCCGGTGGTTTCGCTACGTGGCTCGTCGCGGCTGAGCGCGAGCGCGGCGCGCTCGGTGAAGGTGCGCTCGACGCGGAGGAGGTGCGCCAGATGCGTCGCGATCGACCACGTCTCGCCGGCGGGGACGTGACGGAACTGCTCTTCGTTGAGGGCGCCCAGGGGCGCGAAGAGACGTTCGCGGCTGGTCTGCAGGCCGGACCTCAACTGCGCAACATGCATCTTCGCGGCGTCCTACCACCCGGGGCCGGGCTATGGGTGCTGGCGGTCTTCGGAAGCAGGCCCATTGTAGCGCCGCGGCAAGGCGGCGCCGCAAGGGGCCCGGAGGGTCGACGGACGCGCTTCCCCGCGCGCTACTGCGGGGTGGGCGTCGCCGCCGGCGGCGACCCGCCCGGCACGGCGGCGGTCGGCGACGGCGGGCCGGTGGCGACGCGGATGAGGATGCGGTTGTTGGTGTCGTCGCTCTCCGGGATGGTGCCGTTGGGGTCGACGATGATCAGCAGCGTCTGGTCGCCCGAGACGGCGAGGCCGGTGCCGACGTCGATGCTGCGGCCGGGTTCGAGCGTGAAGTTGGGGACGGTGGCGCCGCCGAGCAGCTTGCTGCCGTCCTGGTTGAAGACGGCGACCACGAGATTGCCGACCGCGGGGCCGCGGCCCTGGTTGATCACCGTCACGAAGAGCAGACCACCGGAGATCGTC
>JAKAMA010000201.1 GCA_021813085.1 Chloroflexota bacterium
CGATCTCTCCTCGATTCACATGGGGCCGCGGCGCGCACGCCCGCGACCGCCTCTCTTCATGGTCGCGGAGGTCGTTGCCGCTCGCATGAATCCGGCGACATGTCTTTGGTACAGGACGACGGGTATCGAACGGTGCGCGGCCGCATCCCTAAGGGAGTGCCGCGGGCGGGTGGGGGGTGAGGGCGCGGCGACCGGTGGGGAGATCAGCGCGCCGGGGCGGGGCGCGGGTGCGCGCCGAGGCCGGTGCGGACCACGTCCACGAGATCCTCGGGGCAGGCGGCGACGGACCGGCGGCGGTAGTAGACGTCCATCACATTGTCGTCCATCCGGACGATGATGAACAGCGCCGCGGGCAGGCCCTGCGCGAGCTGCTGGAGCAGCACGTGATCCTCGGAGCCTTCGACGACGATGGTGTGAGGTTGGAGGCGCTGCAACTGCTCGGCGGCGCCGGTGAGCGTCGTCTCGATGCAGGTTACCAGCAGGCGCGGGTCGGCATGCAGCAATTCGGCGATGCCGCATCCGAACAGGGCGTGGGTGTAGAGGACCGCGACGCGTCGTCTGCGCATGAGCCGCCCGCCTTGCACAGGACGATGGTACGCTCCTGTCGCGGTGGCCGCATCGACCGGTCGGTAGATTGGAGAGGCACAATCTCGCGCCGTGGGTATAGCGTTGCTCGCACCAGGCGCACACCCGCGTCTATGACGCGCGATACATGCCGGCCCGTCCAGACCGCGCGTCTCAACTGCCGGGCAGGTGCCGGCGCGGGCGCTCCACCAGGCCCTCACGGACGGCGTAGGTCGCGGCCTGCAGACGGTTCTCCAGGTGCAGCTTCTCGAGGATGTTGTGCAGGTGATTCTTCACCGTGCCCTCCACGATGAACAGCCGCGCCGCGATCTCCCCGTTGCTCAGGCCTTCCGCCACCAGTTGCAGCACCTCGAGCTCGCGCGCCGTAAGGTTCAGCCCCGCGGTCTCCGCCGAGTCGCGCCACGGCCGCCTGCGGAACTCGTTGAGCAGCTTGCCCGCCACAGCGGGCGAGATCGGCGTCTCACGCCGGGACACGCCCTGGAGCAGGTCGAAGAGCTCCTCGGGTTTGAGATCCTTCAGGAGGTAGCCTTCCGCGCCACTCTTGATGGCATCGAACAGATCGTCGTCTTCGTCCGACACCGTAAGGGCGACCACTTTGGTCTCCGGGTACTCGCCCTTGATCAGCCGCGTCGCCTCCACGCCGTTACAGACAGGCATGTTGATGTCCATGAGCACGACGTCCGGGCGGGTGGCGCGCACGCAGTCCAGCGCCTCGAGCCCGTTAGAGGCCTCGCCGACCACCCGCATATCGGACCGCTGTTCCAGAAGTGCGCGCAGGCCCTTCCGGAACAGCAACTGGTCGTCCACCAGCACGATGTTGATCGCCTTCACCATCATCTGCCTCCACAAGGGCGAACTCGATGATCACGCTCGTCCCGCTGCCCGGCCGGGACTCTATCGCGAAGCTGCCGCCAGCGCGCTCCACGCGCTCGCGCATCGTCCGGAGGCCGAAGGTCGGTGCGCCCGCCGACAGCGCCGCCGGGTCGAACCCGCAGCCGTTGTCCTCGATGCTGACCCGCACCCGGTCACCCTGCCGCGCGATGCGGATCCAGGCCCGCTCGGCCACCGCGTGCTTGCGCACGTTGGTCAGCGCTTCCTGCACCACCCGCACCAGTTGCACCTCGACCTCCGGCGGGAAGCACAGCGCCGTCTCTCCCTGGAGATCCAGCTCCGCGCGGATGCCTGCCTGCCGGCTGAACTTCTGCAGGTACTCTCTCAGCGTGCCGACGATGCCAATGGCCGGCGATACCGTCTCCCGCAGCCCAAGGATCGTCTCACGCACGTCGACGTACGCTTCGTGCGCCAGTGCCGCCATGTCGTCGAGTTCGTCAGTCGCCCGGCGCACGTCGTGCTGCGCGAGCGTGCGCTTGGTCACCTGCGCCTTCAAATGCAGGTAGCCGAGCACCTGCGCGAGGCTGTCGTGCATCTCGCGTGCCAGGCGATCCCGCTCCTCGAGCACCGCGACGTAGCGCTCGCTCTCCAGCAGGCGCGCGTTGTTGACGGCGATCGCAGCCATGTCCGCCAGCCGCGCAAGCATCTCGCGGTGCCGATCGGACCAGTGCCTGGGCGCCCTACTGGACACACACAGCTCGCCGATGCGCGCTGTGCCCACGAGCAGCGGCGCGGCGAGGCTGCACGCGCGGTAGGCGCCGGTGAGCGCCGCGCAACCCGCATTCTCCCGCGGGGCGTCGACGGCAGCGGGTGCCGGCACGGCGGCGGGGGTCAGGGCGAGGGGCCAGGGCGGCATCTGCGCGGGCGCCCGCCGGAAGGCCTCGTCCGATCCGATGCAGCAAGCCAGCGTCAACGCGTCGCCATTGGCCTGCGCCATGCACAGCGCCGCGGTATCGCTGCCGAGGATCGCCCGCGCCTGCTCCACAATCGACTGCAAGATCTCGCGGATGTCCTGCATGGCCGCGATCTTCAGGCCAATCTCGTACAGGATCTGCGCTTCCTTCGCGCGCTGCCGGACGTCCTCGAACAGGTGGCTCGACTGAATGGCGACGGCAATCTGGCTGCCCATGCCGGCCAGCAGGTCATGGTTGCCGTCGCCCGCCAGGTGGCTCGTGTCGTCGGCGACGAGGCGCATCACGCCCAGCCGGCGGTCCTTGGCGATGAGCGGCACGGACGCGTAGACCATCACGGCATCCTCTGCCGTCCCGGCCGCGCCGGGCGGCAACCGCAGCACGCGCACGGCGGAGCCATCAGCCTGCGGCTCTTCCGCAGGCTGACGCGCCAGCCGTGCGAGCCGCTGCAGGTCGGCGTCCGGGCCGGTGGAAAGCCGGAGCGGCTTGTCCTCCGGCGTCGCGCCGTCGACCACAATCTCGCCCGCTCGCGCCCGTGTTACGCGCATCACGTTGCCCAGCGCACGGCTGATCGCCTCGTGCAGGTCGAGCGACCCGCTCACCGCGCGCCCGACGGCGTTCAGCGCGGCCAGCTCGTCGTTCCGGCGGACGTTTTCGGCCTGCATGGCGCCAAGCACCATGAACACGGTGGTCGAGAACAGCACCGCAGCACCGCCGGTCAGGGCGACACCGATCCAGTGGCCGTACATGCCGCCGAACATCGGTTCCAACGCCAGGACCGTGCAGAGGTTCACCGCGACCAGGAAGGCGACGGGCAGGACGATGGTGTACCACTTCAGGCGATCGAGGCTCATGCCGCGTCTATCTCCGTCTATGCCCCGCAGCCCGGCGCGCACGGTCGCGCTGTGCCCACGGCGGCAGCCACGACTACATAAGACGCCAATATTGGCAAACACTCACAGGGCCAAACGTCCCAAAGATCGGTGACATTGTGCGTCTGTTCACGAATGAGGAGGGTCGCGTCCCTGGGGGTGGTGCAGCGACGCCGCACCGTGGCGTGCAATGTGTATGCAATTCGGTGTGGCTTGCAGGCCTCGGGCGGCCTGATCCGCATCGGGATCAGCTTGTCACAGCCCGGATTGCTTCAAGGAGCGGAGCGCCGCGAGTTCGGGTCTCGTCTCCGGCTCCAGTCCGCCGCGTCTTGTCGCCTCCGCGATGATGCGCTGGCGGCATCCCGCTCCCGCAGCGGCTCGCGGGCGGTGTGGCTCAGTACAGCGATTGCTCGATGACGGCCTCGGCGATCTCGTCGTCGGTCATGCCGAGGATCTCCTTGCAGACGAGCTCGTTGTGCTGGCCGAGGAGAGGCGCCGGGCTGCGCAGCGCGCCCGGCGTCTTCGAGAGGCGGAACGGCGGGCCGTCGTACGCCGTGCGGCCGGCCTCCGGGTGGTCGAGGTAGACGTAGTAGCCGCGCGCCTTCAGGTGCTCGTCCTGCAGCATGTCGCGCGCGTTCGCGACGACGCCCGCCGGCACGCCGCTCGCCTGCAGCAGCGCCATCACGTCTTCGGCCGCGTGCTCGCGCGTCCATTCCGTGACCTTCGCCTCGATCTCGTCCTCGTGCTGCTTGCGGCCGGGGAGCGAGGCGAAGCGCGCGTCGTCCGCCCAGGCGGGCGAGCCCATCGCTTCGACGAGCGCCCGCCATTGCGCGTCGTCGAAGACGGCGATGGCGCACCAGCGGTCCTCGGGCTGCCCGTCCCACTCGTTGTCCTTGCAACGGAACGCCCCGTGCGGCGCCGCGTGCGGCAGGCGGTTGCCCGCGCGCGTCTGCACCCGGCCGTTGACGGTGAAGTCCATCAGCGCCGGCGCCAGCGGCGCGACCGACGATTCGAGCTGCGCCAGCTCGATGCGCTGGCCGCGGCCGGTCTTCCTGCGGTGGCGGAGCGCGGCGAGGATCGCGACGAGCGTGTGGCCGGGGTTGATCACGTAGTCGGGATAGTTGGTGCCGAGGCCCATCGGCGGCCGGTTGGGGAAGCCGCACAGCTCGTTGTAGCCGGTGATCGGCGACAGCACGGCGCCGAATCCCATGAAGTCCTTGTGCGGGCCATCGTAGCCCTGCATCGGCTGGTAGACGGCGATGATGTCGGGGCGCAGCTTCACCAGCTCGTCGTACAGGAGGCCCCAGCGCTCGATGATGCGCGGCGTGAAGTTGGTGATGAAGATGTCGGCCCATGCGATGAGCTTCTCGGCCAACTGCTTGCCACGCGCGGTACCCAGGTTGAGGGTGAGGTCAAGCTTGCCGGCGTTGTAGTTATTGAAGTAGCCGCTGACGTTGTAGCCAGTCTTCCCCGGCGGGAACGGCGCGACGCCGCGCAACCCGTCGATGTGCGCCTCCGACTCGACGCGGACGACCGTGGCGCCGAACGTCGCCAGGTTCTCGGCACAGATCGGGCCGGCGCCGAACCACGAGAAGTCGGCGACCTTGATGCCGGACAGCGGTTGTCCCTGCGTGCCGATGGCGCTCATCAATGCGCTCCTCTCGTCATTCCGCGGCCACCGTACTCCGCCGCCCGGCCGCGCACTCCGGTGCGCCCGCGCCGGCGAGGCACTAGACGACGCCCCCTGCGCGCAGCGCGTCCAGCTCCTGCGGCGACAGCCGCAGCTCGTCGACGTAGACTTCGACGTTGTGCTCGCCGGGCAGCGGCGCACGCCGGCGGACCGCCCACGGCGTCCCGGAGAGACGGTATGGTGGGCCGGCGTAGCGTAGCGTGTCGCCCAGCTCGTCGTGATACACGTCTTGCAGCCAGTTCCGGTACGTGAGCTGCGGGTTCCGGACAAGGTCCTCGGGCGTCGAGACGATGCCGAACATCAGCCGCTGCTTCTGGCCTTCTTCGTACAGCGTCCACTTGCTCATGCCCTTGCAAAATCGGGCGAACACCTCGTAGATG
>JAKAMA010000202.1 GCA_021813085.1 Chloroflexota bacterium
AAAGGTTAACCGCGCGGGTCGCCGGCGCCGCGCCCACGCCGCCCCGCTTCGATACCCGCACCCGCCGCCATCCCGCACAATGGGCGCGGGATGGCGAAGAAGCAGCGGCTCGACGTGGCCATGGTGGAGCGCGGGCTCGCGCCCTCGCGCGAGAAGGCGCGCGCCTTGATCCTCGCCGGCGACGTGCGCGTCGACGGCCGGACCGAGACGCGAGCGGGCGCCGGCGTCGGCGACGGCACGGCGATCGAGGTGGAGAGGCCGCAGCGCTTCGTGAGCCGCGGCGGCGAGAAGCTCGACCACGCGCTCGCGGCGTTCGGTATCCACGTCGCCGGGCGCGTCGCGCTCGACGTGGGCTCCTCGACCGGCGGCTTCACGGACTGCCTGCTGCAGTGGGGTGCCGCGCGCGTCTACGCCGTGGATGTCGGCTACGGGCAGTTGCACCAGCGGTTGCGCGCCGACCCGCGCGTCATCGTCATGGAGCGCACGAACATCCGCGACCTCGACGCGCTGCCCGAGCGGCCGTCGCTCGCCACGGCCGACGCCTCGTTCATCTCGCTGACCAAGGTGCTGTCGCCCGTCATCGCGCTCGTCGCGCCGGGGGCGGACATCGTGGCGCTGGTGAAGCCGCAGTTCGAGGCGGAGCGCCACGAGGTGCGGCGCGGCGTCGTGCGCGACCCGCTGGTACACGCCGCGGTCATCGGCCGCGTGGCGTGGTGGTGCGTGCAGCAAGGGCTGCGCGTGCGCGGCGTCGCGGCGTCGCCGCTGCTCGGCCCGGCCGGCAACCGCGAGTTCTTCCTGTGGCTGAGGGCGCCGTAGCTGGCTGAGGGCGCCGTAGCGCGGCGCACCTGCCGGGCGCCTCGCCTCCACCCCTCGCAGTATCATGAAGTCGATGGCGCCGCGCCCCCCGTTCGGCGCGCGCCGGAGGAGACGCCATGACGCAGGAGTACCAGAACCTGATCGGCGGCCGCTGGACGCCCGCCCGCGACGGCCGCCGCTTCGAGCGCGAGAACCCGGCGACCGGCGAGCCCACCGGCAGCTACCCGCGCTCCGGCCCCGACGACGTGCGCGACGCCGTCTGCGCCGCCCAGGATGCCGCGGCCGCCTGGCGCCGCACCCCCGCGCCGCGCCGCGGCGAGATCCTGTTCCGCGCCGCCGAGATCCTCGTGCGGGAGAAGGAGCGCTTCGCCCGCGAGCTGACCGGGGAGATGGGCAAGGTCATCAAGGAGGCGCGCGGCGACGTCCAGGAAGCCATCGACATGACGTACTACATGGCGGGCGAGGGCCGCCGCTCCTTCGGCCAGACGACGCCCTCCGAGCTGCCCGACAAGTTCGCGATGTCCGTCCGGGCGCCCGTCGGCGTCGTCGGCTGCATCACGCCGTGGAACTTCCCGATGGCGATCCCGTCGTGGAAGATCATGCCGGCGCTCGTCACGGGAAACACGGTCGTCTTCAAGCCGTCGCAGTACGCGCCGAAGAGCGCCTGCAACCTCGTGAAGACGCTCGAAGACGCGGGCATCCCGCCCGGCGTCATCAATCTCGTCTTCGGCGAGGGCGCCGAGGTCGGCGCGACGCTCGTCGAGCACCCGGCCGTGAGCCTCATCTCGTTCACGGGCTCGAACGCCGTCGGCCGGCGGATCGCGATGCAGGGCGCCGAGCTGGGGAAGCCGGTGTCGCTCGAGATGGGCGGAAGGAACGCCATCATCGTCATGGACGACGCCGATATCCCGCTCGCGCTCGACGGCGTGATCTGGAGCGCGTTCGGCACGACGGGCCAGCGCTGCACCGCCGCGAGCCGGGTGATCGTGCAGGCCGGCGTGTACGACGAGTTCGCCGAGCGCCTCGTGCAGCGCGCCGAGCGTCTGCGGCTCGGCAACGGCCTCGACGAACGCACGGAGGTCGGCCCCGTCGTCAACACCGACCAGCTCCACAAGATCGATGCCTACATGGCCGTAGGACGCGACGAGGGCGCGACGCTGGCCTGCGGCGGCGCCACGACGAACGTCGGCGACCTGGGCCGCGGCTACTTCTTCCAGCCGACCGTCTTCACGGACGCGAAGCCCCAGATGCGCATCGCGCAGGAGGAGATCTTCGGGCCGGTGACCGCGCTCATCAAGGTGGGCTCGCTCGAAGAGGCGATCGCCGTCAACAACGGGGTGCCGTACGGCCTCAGCTCGTCGATATATACACGGGACGTTAACCGGGCGTTCCGCGCGGTGGAAGGCATCGATACCGGGCTCGTGTATGTGAACGCGGGCACGATCGGCGCCGAGGTGCACCTGCCGTTCGGCGGCACGCGCGGCACCGGCAACGGCCATCGCGAGGCCGGCACCGCGGCGCTGGACACGTTCACGGAGTGGAAGACGGTGTACATCGACTACAGTGGCAGGCTGCAGAAGGCGCAGATCGATAGTGAATAGTTGATAGTGAAGAGTGAATAGTCCGTCGGCTCCTGTCTGCTGTCTGTTGTCCCGCGAAGCGGGCTCCACCTTCCACCCACCATCCTCCAGCGCTGATCCCGAGGGAAGGACTCCATGACAGCCCACGTCTTCCGCCCCGCGCACCGTCCCTCGCACGAGCCGTCGACGCCGGCGGTGCCGCGCGGCGGCGAGGGCGCCATCCGTCACGGCTTCGCGTCGTTCTACGGCGCCCCGATCGTCGAGGACATGGACGACTGGCGCGCGGACATCGGCTTCGCCGGCGTGCCGTTCGACGCCGGCACGAACGACCGCCCCGGCGCGCGCTTCGGTCCGGCGGCGATCCGCGACGCATCCGCGCGCTATCACCCGGGCGAGGAGTGGGCGGGCTACATCGACGCCGAGCAGGGCGCGCGCATCCTCGAAGGCGTGTCGATGGCCGACGTGGGTGACGTCGATGTGCGCACCGTCGACCTGCTGGAGAACTTCGAGATCATCACCGAGGCCGCGCGGCTGGTGCGCCGGAGCTGCCGCGTCCCGGTGTTCGTCGGCGGCGACCACGCGATCACGTTCCCGATCGTGCGGGCCTTCGACGACACGCCGCTGACCATCGTCCAGTTCGACGCGCACCAGGACTACACCGACGACAAGTACGGCGTGCGCTACTCGCACGACAACCACATGCGCCGGTCGAGCGAGCTGCCGCACGTCCGCCAGATCGTGCAGGTCGGGCTGCGCGGTGTGCTGGAGCGCTTCGAGCCCTACGACGCCGCCCTCCGTGACGGCGTCATCATCGTGCCGGCCGAGCGCATCGTGCGCGAGGGCGTGCCGGCGGCGCTGGCGTCACTGCCGGGCGCCGGCCCCGCGTACGTGACGGTCGACATCGACGTGCTGGACCCGGCGGGCGCGCCGGGCACCGGCTACCCCGAGCCGGGCGGCATCAACTACTACCAGCTCAAGGAAGCGCTGCTCCTCGTCGCGCGCCAGTACGACGTCATCGGCTTCGACGTCACGGAGGTCGACCCCGTGTACGACGCCGCCGGCGTCACCGCCCGCATCGCCGCCAAGCTCATCCTCGACCTGCTCGGCGCGGTGTTCGCGCGCGGCTGAGCCCCCTCCGCGGCCTTGCGGTCAGGTGGCCCGCTGCGCGCATACTCGGCCATGGTGCCGAGGCGGTCTGACGCGAAACGCAACATGGGGCTTGTCCGCCAGGTCGCAGCCCGGCTTCGCGCTGGGGAGACCCCCGATGCGGGACCGTCCGTCCTGCGCCTGGCCGGGGTCCACCTGCTCAACCGGGCGGTGTATAACAAGCGCCGCCGCGCCGTCCGCGCGCTCGCCGCAGAGATCCGCGCCGGCGGCAAGCCCGCCGTGCCGGCCGAACTCGCGGAAGCGGTGCGCAAGCACCTTGCGTACCGCGCCTGGTACAACGAACAGCGGCGCCTGGAACGGGAGCAGCGACGGGAATCGCGCGGCCGGTAGGGAACGCGCCGGCCGCCGACAGACAACAAACGCCCCGAGTTACCTGTCCGTCCCCCGGTTTCGTCCTCCCCCGGCCTTCCGGTTGGGCTTGCGCCGTCCCCGTACTGCCGGGCTCGTCCACCGAGGTCGTCCGTAGCAACTCGGAGCAACCACTACGATATCAGCACCTCCGGAGGCTGTCAATAGGGTTATGTCGGCACACGCATTGAAGTTTCGGCATAACGCCGGCCGGATTACGGTGAAGCGTCAATATGCGCCCCGTACCCCGTGCGCCGGCGGCCCGGACGGACCGTCTGGCCGCCGCCCGCCGGCCCGGCGCCGCGCCGATGCTAGACTGCGCCCGTGGAGAAGATGCGCGTCGAGCGGGCGGACGGGCGCTACATCCAGTACTACGCCTTCGACGAGCCGCTGCCGGCCGTGCTCGACCGCCCCCAGGCGGCGCGTCCGGCTGATGGCCTCGAGCTGCGCTGGAATCCGCTGCTCGGCGAGCACGTCGTGATCTCGACGGGCCGCCAGGACCGCACCTTCCTGCCGCCTCCCGAGTCCTGCCCGCTCTGCCCGACCGATCCGGCAGCGACGTTCACGAGCGAGATCCCGTCGCCGGGCTACGAGATCGTCGCGTTCGAGAATCGCTTCCCGAGCCTGCGCCCCGACGCCGCGCCGCCGGCGAGCACCTCCCCGCTCGAGCGGCGGGAGCGCGCGGCCGGGCTGTGCGAGGTGCTGGTCTACGCGCCCCGCCACGATGCGACGCTGGCGTCCCTCTCGGATGCGCAGGTGCGCCACCTCGTCGATGTATGGGCCGACCGCTACGCCGAGCTGTCAGCGCGCCCGGAGGTGGCGTACGTCTTCATCTTCGAGAACCGGGGCCGCGAGATCGGCGTGACGCTGACGCACCCGCACGGCCAGATCTACGCCTTCCCGTACGTGCCGCCCCGCGTGCAGCGCGAGCACGAGCTGGCGCTGCGGCACGTCGCCGGCGGCGGTGGCTGCCTGCTCTGCGACGTCGTGGCCGAAGAGATCGCGGGCGGGGAGCGCATCGTCGCCACCGCCGAGGGCTTCGTCGCCTACGTGCCGTTCGCGGCGCGGCTGCCGTACGAGGTGCACGTCGTGGCGGCCGCGCACCGCCCCTCGCTGCTCAGCCTGTCGGACGCCGAGCGCACCGGCCTGGCGCGCATCGTGCGGACGGTGCAGGCGAAGTACGACCACCTCTGGGGCTTCGCGATGCCGTACACCATGTCGATGCACCAGCGCCCGGACGGACGCCCGTCCCATGCGGGCCGTACGGCTGGGCGCGCGGCCGACGGCGCGGACCGCGCGGGCGACCACCTGCACATCGAGTTCGCGCCGCCGTACCGGACGCGTGACAAGCTCAAGTAC
>JAKAMA010000203.1 GCA_021813085.1 Chloroflexota bacterium
ATCGCGAGCAGGAAGAGGTCGCTCGCGAGCAGGCGCGGCGGCAGCGGCCGGGCGTCGCGTGCGGCGGCTCGGGGCCGCCGGACGCTCGTACGGGCCGTCCGGCTTGTGACTGTCACGCGCCCATGATAGCATGAACCAATCGTTGGATCTCCCAACGATTTCGCCCAGAGAGCGAAGGGACCTGATGCCCCCGGTCATCGACGTCGTCGACCTCGAGAAGACCTACCCGGACGGCTCGCAGGCGGTGCGCGGCATCAGCTTCAGCGTCGAAGAGGGCGAGTTCTTCGGGTTCCTCGGGCCGAACGGCGCGGGGAAGTCGACGACGATCAAGATCCTGATCACGCTGCTCGCGCCGACGGCCGGGCAGGCGCGCGTCTTCGGACGCGACGTGCGGGCGGACGCCACACGGACGCGCACAGTCATCGGCTACGCGGCGCAGGAGGTGGGCGTCGACGACGACCTCACCGGACGCGAGAACCTGATGCTGCAGGGCGCGCTGTACCACATCGAGCCGCGGGCGCTGCGCCGGCGCGTCAACGAGCTGCTCGAGCTCGTGGACCTGGCGCCCGACGCGGACCGCCAGGCCGGCTCGTACTCCGGCGGCATGCGCAAGCGTCTCGACCTGGCGACGGGGCTGATCCACCGCCCGCAACTGCTGTTCCTCGACGAGCCGACCACGGGGCTGGACCCGCAGAACCGCGCGGGCATCTGGAGCTACCTCGAGGATCTGAACAAGCGCGAGGGGCTGACGATCTTCCTCACGACGCACTACCTGGAGGAGGCCGACCGGCTCTGCGGCCGCCTGGCGATCATCGACCATGGACGGATCATCGCGAGCGGCAGCCCGGCATCGCTGAAGGCCGAGCTGGGCGGCGACCTGGTGCGGCTGTCGTTCCGCGGCTCGGACGAGGAGACGCACGCGCAGCGGTCGCGGGCGGCGGCGCTGCTCGAAGGCCGGGCCTTCGCGGCGGGCGTGCGGGACGACGGGACGGAGCTCGTCGTCACGGCGCGCGAGGGCGGGCGGGCGCTGCCGCAGATCCTGCGCGTGCTCGACGAGGCGCAGATCTACGTCGATGACCTGACGCTGACGAGCCCGACGCTCGACGACGTCTTCCTGAAGTACACGGGGGAGCGCATCCGCGAGGACGCGCCGGTGCAGAACTGGCGCAACCAGCGGATGGCGGGGTTCCTGCGGGCAGGCGCCGGCGGACGCGCGCGGCGCCGGCCGTAGGCGCGGGAAGCGAGGGGCGATGGAAGCGACACAGGAGCGCGCACCGGCGGGCGGCGGCAGCCTCGTCAGCGTCGAAAAGATGCCGCGGGGCCTGCCGAAGCTCGCCGGCGAGACGTGGACGCTGTACGTCCGCCAGCTCAAGCGGCTCTCGCGGACGCCGACGATCGTGGTGTTCTCGCTGATCCAGCCGCTGATCTGGCTCGTGCTCTTTGGCCAGATGTTCTCGCGCATCGCGCACCTGCCGAACGCGGTGCAGCAGTTCGGCGGCGTCAGCTACCTGCAGTTCTTTGTCCCGACGGTGATGCTACAGTCGGTGCTGTTCGGGGCGGGCCAGTCCGGCGTCGGGATCATCGCGGATATCGACAGCGGCTTCCTGGACAAGCTGCTCACGACGCCGGTGAACCGCCTCGCGATCCTGCTGGGGCGCGTGCTGGGCGACCTGACGCGGATGGCGCTGCAGATCCTGCTCGTCGTGCTGATCGGGCTGGCCATCGGGCGCTTTCAGACGCCGACCGTGTCGTTCTACTACGGCGTGGTCGGCATCGCCGGCGCGATGGCCATCGCGCTGCTGTTCGCGCTGATCATGACGGGGTTCAACGTCTTCCTGGCACTGACGACGCGCAACACGGAGGCGACGTTCCTGATCGGCAACTTCCTGACGCTGCCCTTGCTCTTCACGAGCTCCGCGCAGTTGCCGATCGCGCTCCTCCCCGTCTGGATGCAGCACGTGGCGCGCGCGAACCCGGTGACGTACGCGATCGACGCCATGCGCAGCCTGCTCAACGGGCCGGCGGCGAGCAGCCATCACAACACGTCCGTGGCGTTGGTGCAGGCGCTCGTCATCCTGCTGGCGCTGTCGGCGGTGACGCTGACGTTCGCCACGCGGAAGTTCCGGAGCACCGTGGCGTAGCTCCGACGCCCCAACGCGCGCGACGCGAACGGACAGGAGGCGCCCGATGCGCCGAGGGAGCCCCGCACGCCCCGGCGTGCTTGCGCTGACGATCATCGCGCTGACGCTGGCGGCGTGCGCGACGCGTGCGACGGCCCCCGCCGCTCCGGCGTCTCCCGCCGCGGCGACGCCAGCGCCCGGTGCCGGCACCACGCCGGCGCCCGCCGGGCCGGCGCGCATCGTGTACCGGGGCAACCCGGCACGACGCATGGTGGCGCTGACGTTCGATGCGGGCAGCGACGCCGGCTTCACCGCGCAGGTCCTCGACACGCTGCGGCGCGAGCACGTCCGCGCGAGCTTCGCGATCACCGGCCTCTGGGCGGAGCAGCATCGCGACCTGCTGCTTGCGATCGCCGCCGGCGGCCATCGCCTCATCAACCATTCGTACGATCACGCATCGTTCACCGGGCGGTCGACCGCGACCGCGCCGCTGAGCGCCCGCCAGCGCGCGCTCGAGCTCTCGCGGACGGAGACGACGGTCTACCACCTCACCGGCCGCACCACGCGCCCGTACTTCCGGCCGCCGTACGGAGACATCGACGCGAGCGTCGAGGCCGATGCCGCGCGCGACGGCTACGGCACGATCGTGATGTGGACGGTCGACACGCTTGGCTGGAAGGGGGCGCCCGCGGACGCCATCGTCCAGCGCGCCCTGTCGCAGGCGGAGCCGGGGGCGATCTATGTGATGCACGTCGGCTCAGCATCACAGGACGCGGCGGCGCTGCCGCGCATCATCGACGGTCTGCGGGCGCAAGGGTACAGCTTCGGCTCGATCGGCGACGTGCTGGCGCCGTAGGAGCGTGGACGATCGCCCATCGCGGGAACCTCCCGCCGATGCCCGGCGTCCATTCGGGTAGACCGTGCGCTGAGGGCGCGGCCGGAGGTCAGTCCGCGCGCGTGAGGCGGATCGGGCCGGTCTGCGTGCGCAGCCGCACCTTCGGGCCGCCGGCGGGCGGCGCTTCGCCGCGGCGTCGCGGCGGCAGGTCCGAGACGACCGGGCCAACGCGGCTCTCGGCATCAACGAAGAACGGCTTCTCCGGGTCCACAGCGAGCGTGATCGGGCCGGTGCCGACTTCGATGTCGAAGTCGCCGCGGACGGCGCCGCGATAGCGCACCATGCCGCAGCGCGAGCGCACGTACACCGCGCCGCCGGCGTCACCGATGCTGAGGGCGCCGGTGCGCACGTTGACACGCACGTCGCCCTCGATCCGAACGAGATCAACGGCGCCGCTGCGCGAGTCGACGGTCACCGGGCCGGCGACCTCCGCGACGCGGATGCGGCCGCTCTTCGCTTCGGCGGTGACGCTGCCGCGCACCCGTTCGACCTCCACGGCGCCGCTGCGGGCGGTGACCGTCGTCTCGCCCTCGACGTCGCGCACGCGGCAGCGGCCGCTCAGCACCTCGCTGTGGACGCGGCCGTGCAGGCCGGCGATCTCGACCCGCCCGCTGCGCGACAGCACGCGGACGCTGCTCGTCACCGGCACGCGCACGCGGTAATCCACGCGCGAACCGCGCTGCCCGAGCTTGAGGAGGCTCCAGCCGCCAGCGGTCTCCGGCAGGGCAGGGGCACGGACGATGACACGGTCGCTGCCATCCTGCTCCATGCCCTCGGCGACGGCGCGCGCCGCCGCATCAGCGTCGTCGGAGGAGACGGACCAGGTGCGGACCTCGGCGTCGACCTGCACGCGGTCGAGCGCGCGCCCTTCGACGATGACGGTGCCAGAGCGCGATTCGAGGTGGAGCACGGCGCGCTCGCCCGTCGGGAACTCGCGCGAGACGTGGCGCACGTGCTCCATCTCACACCGCCTCGAATCCCCAGAGCCAGACGGTGATGCCGTTCCACGCGCAGCGGGCGCGCGGTGGATCGCCGAGACGCACGAGGCGCGGGTCGAGCGCGCGCCGCACCGCCGCCGCCAGCTCGCGGCGCGAGTGGGGACCGATGAAGCGCGCGAGCTCGACGGAGCCCTGGACGACAACGAACGTCGGCAGCAGGTTGACGCGGAAGCGGCGCCGCAGCTCGGGATGGTCGTCGATATCGACGCTGCGCACCGGCAGCCGGCTGCCCGTCGAGATCTCGATGCCGCCGGGGCGCGCGGCGAGCGGCCGCTGCCGGACGCGGGCCGACGTGAACTCGACGACGAGCGGGACATCGACGCGCGGTGCCGGGCCCGCTTCGCGCGCGACCAGCGTGGGCGCCCGCTCAGCCGTCATCGCCAGCCCTCCTCGTCCCAGCCAAGGGAGGTGGAACCGCCGCGCCGGCGGTAGACGCGCACCCGCACACGCGCCGACGCCCACCCGCATTGGGGCACCCGGCCGCGGCCGTACGGCCCGTCTGGGCGCTTCCACCTTCCACCGTCCAGCCTCCAGCGCCTGACCCCTGAGCGAGGCATGATCATGGGAGGATGCTCCTTCCGTCAGCGCGCGGCGCGGGCGCCGGCCGCGGCAAGCGCGCGCTCGCCTGCGCCATGGTCCAGCGAGACGCCGACGCGCACGAGCGCCGACGCCAGGGCCTGGCGCAGCCCGGTGCGCGGGGCGAGCGCCTCCGCCTCGGCGATGCGCCGGAGGTCGATCCGCTCGAGCGCACGCATGCGCATGATGGCTGTCAGCTCATTGAGCAGGGTGTATTCCACCGGAGATGCCTCCTTCTCGGCCTGGCGCGGCCGATCGTCGCTACTCGTCGTCGCCGCCGACCCAGCCGCTGAACCGGGAGCCGTGGTGGCCCGGACGGGCCGGATGGCCGCGCTCGCCGCGCCACGAGGGCGGCGCCGCCGGTGGGGTCTGCGCCTCGATGTTGCGGAGCGCCCGGGCGAGGGCCTTGATGAACCAGGTGTTGGCGGAGGTGCCGGCACGCTGCGCGGCCTGCGTCGCGAGATCCTTCAGCTCCGCAGGGATGCGGATGGTGATCTTCTCGACGTCACCCTCCATCGCCGCCCACTGCGTCTCCTCGCCGCCGTTCTGCACCTTCTCCTCGACCTCAAGCGCGAGGCCGTCCGGGTGATACGCGAGGCGCACCCGGTAACGCTCGGCGACCCGCTCGTCGACGGCGTGCGCGAGCTGGGACATCAGGTCGTAGACGGCGC
>JAKAMA010000204.1 GCA_021813085.1 Chloroflexota bacterium
CTTCTGCTCATCCAGATCGTCGACGGGCTCGCGCTCCCCATCGTCCTGTTCAGCCTGCTGCGGCTGACGAACGACCGCGAGTTGATGGGTGATCGTGCGAACACGCGCGCCTTCAACGTGATCGGCATCGGGACCGTGGCGATCGTGGTGGCGCTGTCGGTGGTGCTCGTGGCGTTGACCATCGCACAGCCGTTCTCTGGCTGACGCCGCGTGGGGACCTAACCCCCGGCCCCTTCCCTGAAGGGAAGTCCCACGGCTGGCAGGGACGATCGCCCGCAGCGGCGTGCTTGACGCAAGCGCGCGCAGCGGACACCCTTCCGCCGGCCGGGGCGGAGGGCGCGCCGGCATCGAAAGGACGGCCATGCTGCCGCTCGAAGGCATCAAGATCCTGGACCTCTCGCGCCTGGCTCCCGGGCCATTCTGCTCGATGATGCTGGGCGACCTCGGCGCCGACGTCCTGCTCGTCGAAGCGCCCGCCGACGGCAAGCTGGCGGCGGCGATCCTGGGTGGCACGGCGGATCCGGAGCGAGCGGCGGCGTACAACGTGATGGGGCGCAACAAGCGCAGCATCGTCCTCAACCTGCGGGAGCCGGAGGCGCGCGAGGTCTTCTACAGGCTCGCGGACACGGTCGACGTGGTGCTCGAAGGATTCCGTCCGGGCGTGGTGAAGCGCCTGGGCGTCGACTACGAAACGCTCGCGGCGCGCAACCCGCGGCTGGTCTACTGCTCCCTCTCCGGCTACGGCCAAACGGGGCCGTACAGCCAGATGGTCGGCCACGACATCAACTACATCTCGATCGGCGGCGCCCTCGGGATGATCGGCTGGCCGGGGCAACCGCCGGCGATCCCCGTGAATGTCATCGCCGACTTCGCGGGCGGCGGCATGCACGCGGCGTACGGCATCCTCGCGGCGCTGATCGCGCGTGAGCGCACGGGGCGCGGCCAGCACGTCGACATCGCGATGTCGGACGGCGTGCTGTACTTGCTGGCGAGCGTAGCCGGCGCGGTGCTGGCGGGTGGCCCCTCGCCGACGCCGGGGGCGACAGCGCTGAACGGGGGCCTGCCGCACTACAACGTGTACCAGTGCGGCGACGGTGGCTGGATCAGCATCGGCAGCCTGGAGCCGCACTTCTTCGCGAACCTCTGCAAGGTGCTGGGGTGCGAGGAGTACATCCCGCACCAGTACGACGGGTCGAAGCGCGCGGAGATCGCGCTGCACTTCAAGAAGCAGTTCCTGACGAAGACGCGCGATGAGTGGTTCGAGATCCTGAAGCAGACGGATATCTGCGCGGCGCCCGTGTACTCGATGGACGAGGCGCTGCGCGACCCGCACAACCTAGCGCGGCAGATGGTGGTGGAGGTGCGGCACCCGACGCTCGGGGCCGTGCGCCAGCCGGGCATCGGCACCAAGCTGTCGGATACGCCGGGCGAGGTGCGGACGACGGCGCCGGTGGCGGGCCAGCACACCGATGACGTGCTGCACGCCCTGGGCTACGGGCCGCAGGCGATCGCAGACCTGCGGGCGCGGGGCGTCGTGGGGTAGGGCGCGTCCCGGGGGCGCGGCAAGCAGCGCCCCTACCTCGACATGGATCCCATTTGTGGCACGCTACTCAATGTCGATGTTCTGGCGGCGGCCCGGGCGCTCGGGGTCGCGGTCCTCGGTGGCGTTGACCTGGGCTACGGGCCGCAGGCGATCACAGACCTGCGGGCGCGGGGCGTCGTGGGGTAGGGCGCGTCCCGGGGGCGCGGCGAGCAGCGCCCCTACCTCGACATGGATCCCGTTTGTGGCACGCTACTCAATGTCGATGTTCTGGCGGCGGCCCGGGCGCTCGGGGTCGCGGTCCTCGGTCGCGCTCAGTACGGCGTCGATGACGTTGCGCACGGCGAGCAGCACGTCCCTGCGCGCCTCCAGCAGGTGCGCGCGCGTCTCGTCGTCGAAGATGTGCGGGCGGTGGACGCGGAAGACGTAGTCGCCCTCGTCCGTGCGCTCGGCCTCGAAGATCTTGCTGTGCATCGTTGCGTCCTCCTGTGTCATGTGCCGGCCGCCTGGGCGGTCTTGCGGAAGCGCACCTCGAGCCGGTCGCCCTGCATCTTCGCGCCGGCCTGCTGGGCACCGGCGAGGGCGCGCGGCAGGATCAGGTTGCGCTTCTGGTTGCCGACGTGCACCACCAGCTCGTCGCCCGTGCGCGCGAGCTCGATGTCCTCCTTGGAGACGAACGGGAGGGCGAGCGAGAGCACGTACGTGTCGCCCTCCTGCCGGATCTCCTGCGCCGCGCCTTCGTACAGCACCTGCGTCGGGTCGCTCTCGCCGTAGATGACGCCGCCGAACTCGTCGAGCCGCTCGATGCCGACGACCTCATCGCGCATCAGGCGGGCAGTGAGGATCGGGAGCGGGGCAAAGGCCTGTTGCACGAGGTCGTAGTACTTCGCCTGGCTGTCGCGCCAGCGCTCGAAGTAGCCATCGACGCCCTCGCGCGGCAGCATGCGGTTCACGACCACGAGGTCGGTGAAGTAGCCGTAGAGGTTCAGGTACGTGTAGGTCCGCTGCGCCTCCTTGATCACCATCTTCTCGGGGTTCATGACGAGGCGCACGCTGGCGTGCTTCGGGTCGGTGAGGATCTCCCGCATCCGGTCGAGCTTGACGAGGATGTCCTGCGCGGCGTCGAAGACGCCCTCGTCGGGCAGCGGCAGGTCGGTGACGCGCCGCAGGATGGGGCGCGCGATGCGGGTAGCGGCGCGCTGGATGGGGAAGATGTGCTGGAGCCACCAGGACATGACCTCGGGGAAGCTGAGCAGCCGCAGCGTCTCGCCCGTGGGGGCGCAGTCGACGATCACGCAGTCGTACGCCTGCTCATCGTGATACGTGAGGAGATAGAGGAGGCCGGACAGCTCCTCCATACCCGGCAGCACGGCCATCTCCTCGGCGACGATCTCGTCGAGGCCGCGCCAGGCCATGAGGATGCGCAGCCACTCCTGCAGCTTGCCCCAGTGGACGTCGATCTCGCGGAAGACGTCGAGCTCCTGCGCCCAGAGCCGCGGCGCGACCTCCCGCGGCGCGCCGCCAAGCTCCATGTCGAGCGAGTCGCCGAGGCTGTGCGCGGGGTCGGTGGACATGACGAGCGTCTTGTGGCCGAGCTGCGCGGCGCGCAGCCCGGTGGCGGCCGCGACGCTCGTCTTCCCGACGCCGCCCTTGCCGGTGTAGAGGATGATCCGCATGGGGTCAGTGTAGGGTATCGGCGAGGAATCGCGAACCGCCCGCGGACACGGACACGGAGCCACGCACCATTGGCGATGGTCAAGGCGCTGGCGGGAGGGTGATCTTCGTCCGCCGCTGTACCCTGAACCTGTGATCGACGGTGGCGATGGGCGGCAGCACGACGGCGAGGACGGCGACGACCTCGAGCTGGCGATCGAGGCGGTAGCGGCGCACCCCGAGCCCGACGGCAACCTGCGCGTGCTGCTGGCGACGTCGCGCGGGGAGATCCGGGGCATCCTGCACCCGTGCGCGACGGCGGCGGGCGCGGCGATCTACGGCGGCGGCGCGCTGGGGGGATTCGAGGGGCCGGCGCGCGACCTGTACGGTCGGCTGGCGGACCGGCTGCGGCCGCGCATCAGTGGTCTTCGCCTCCACTACCGGCAGCCGGGCGAGTTCCAGGAGTGCGTGCTCGACGTGCTGGCGGGCGTGTCGTTCCTGCGCGGCGTGGGCGCGGCCGGCATCGCATTGGTCGGGCACTCCTTCGGGGGCGCGGTGGTGATCAAGGCAGGCGAGCTGTCGCCGCACGTCGCGGGCGTGGCGGCGCTGTCGCCGCAGCTCTACGGCACGCGCACGGTCGAGCGGCTCGGCAAGCCGCTGCTGCTCGTGCATGGGATGCGCGACGGCATCCTCGACCACGCGGCGAGCGAAGACATCTACGCGCGGGCCGGCGAGCCGAAGCGGCTCGTCCTCTATGCGGAGGCGGACCACACGCTCGTGCAGGCGGCAGGGGAGCTCGATGAGCTGCTGGCATCGTGGCTGCCCGACGTCGCGGGCCGCGCCCCGGCGGTGGGGCGGAACTGAGGGACGGCGTACACCGGGCAGCGGCGAGTGCGCGATGCGGCGCGTCCGCGCTACGCTGGCCGCGTGACCGCACCCGAGCTTCCGCTGGCAGCAAGCGGCAGGACGGCGATCGACGTCGCGCGCGGGTGCGCGGAGGCCGGCGGTGCGCTCGCGCTGGCGCGGTTTCACGGCGCCCACACCATCGACAGCAAGGGCCGCGGGAACATCGTCACCGAGGCGGACGTCGAGGCCGAGCTGCGGATCAAGGCGATCCTCGCGGCAGAGTACCCGGACCACAAGGTCCTCTCCGAGGAGACGGCGGCGGACACCGACGCTTCGACCGGCTGGACGTGGGTGATCGACCCGATCGACGGGACGAAGAACTACTCGCTGGGCATCCCCTTCTGGTGCACGAACGTCGCGCTGTGCCTTGACGGCGAGCCGGTCGCCGGTGTGACGTACGACGCCCTGCACGGCGAGCGCTTCTGGGCCGTCGCCGGCGGCGGCGCGTTCATGAACGGGGAGCAGGTCGCCGCTTCGACCCGCGCGGACGTGGCATCGGCCGTCATCGGCATGGATCTGGGGTACGACGACGCGCTGGGGGCGGCGCAGATCGCGCTGATGCGGCGCATCTTTCCGCACGTGCAGACGATCCGCGTCCTGGGCAGCGCGGCGCTGGGCGTGGCGTACGCGGCCGCGGGCCGGCTTGATTTGTTCACGCACACGAACGTGTACCCGTGGGACATCGCCGCTGGTATCCTGCTGGTACGCGAAGCCGGCGGCGCCGCATCCGACAACTCGGGCGCACCGCTACGGATCGGCAGCCGGGCGTTCGCCGCCGGCGGCCGTCGTGTGCACGACGACTTTCGGGCGCGCTACGCATCGGTGCAGGGCGGGGTGCCGGACGTGCTGTCCGGGTAACAGGGAGGGACTGGTGATGCATCCGCGCTTGCTCGTACTCGCCGCCGTCTTGTCGCTCGCCGCGACGCTCGCCGCCTGCTCGAGCGGGCCGGGCAAGCCGGCGGCCACCGCGACACCGAAGGTGCCCACTGCCGTCGACGTCATCGGCGACTGGGTGCGCACGAACCGCAACGTCGACTTCGTCGGGGACTGCAACCTGGCGAAGCCGGGCATCGATGTCGGGAAGCTGTGCGTGCGCATCGCCGGCGTGCACGGCACGCTGCGCGCCTACAGCCTGGGCCCGACGTTT
>JAKAMA010000205.1 GCA_021813085.1 Chloroflexota bacterium
GCTGCGGGCGGGCGACCCGACGCTCACCGACGAGCTGGCGACGCTGGACCTGCTGAGCATGGTGCCGATGCACCGCAAGATCGTGCCGGCGTTCATGCTGCTGCAGCGCTACAGCGGCTACGGCAAAGTGTGGAACCGCCGCAACTGGGGGGACCCGACGCTGCCCCGCTCCTTCGACGAGTACTTCCGCGAGGCGCGCGAGGCCGGCTGGTGGAGCGGCATGAACGACGGCAGCGTGCCGCCGCGCGTGTTCATCGAGGCCGGCGGCAACATCCTGCGGCGCACGCGCGGCGGCCAGAACATGCTCCTCGGAGAGTTCTGGCCCATGCTGAAGATGGTGGCGACGATCGACTTCCACATGACGACGACGGCGCTGCAGTCGGACATCCTGCTGCCCGCGGCGAACCACGGCGAGAAGCTGAACGTGCACTACGCGACGCCGCACGTGATGCAGGTGCTGATCGCGGACCGCGCGGTCGCGCCGGCGGGCGAGGCGAAGCCGGAGTGGGAGATCTTCCAACTGCTGGCGCGCCGCGTGAGCGAGCGGGCGCGGGCGCGCGGCCTCACCTCGTTCACCGACGTCGGCGGCACGGTGCGGAACTGGGCCGACATCGGCGAGCAGTACACGCAGGGCGACCAGTACCGCTCGGACGAGCGGCTGGTCGACGAGTGGATCCGGGACAGCGCGGTCTCGGGAAACATCCCGAAGGCGAGCACACTCACGCGCCTCCGCAAGACGGGGTACGTGCGCGTCGAAGGCTGGGGCGTCTCGCCTCTCGCCGTGTGGCAGGCGTCCGAGATCTATGCCGACGAGACGCACGTCCCGAATCGCGACCACGTCGAGAAGAAGCTTCCGTACCCGACGCTGACGCGCCGCGCGCAGTTCTACATCGACCATCCGTGGTTCCTGGAGGCGGGAGAGTCGCTGCCGGCGCACAAGGACACGCCGGCAATGGGCGGCGAGTACCCGCTGCAGATGACGAGCGGGCACATGCGCTGGAGCATCCACTCGTCGAACGTCACGAACCGGCTGATGCTGGCGACGCACCGCGGCGAGCCGTTCATCTTCGTCAACCCGGCCGACGCGGCGCGCCGCGGCGTGCGCGAAGGCGAGTGCATCCGCGTGTTCAACGACATGGGCGAGTTCGTCGTCATGGCAAAGCTGACGCCGGGCGTCCGGCCGGGGCAGGTGGTGATGTACAACGGCTGGGACCCGGCGCAGTTCTCCGGCTGGCGCGGTCCGATGGACGTCGAGCCGGGCATGGTCAAGCCGCTGCACCTCGCCGGCGGCTACGGGCACATCCGCTACCGGCCCGGCATGTGGCAGCCGGTACCCGTCGACCGCGCGACGCGCGTCGACTTCGAGCGCGCTCCGGACACGTCGGACGGCGGTGCGACGCTGGCCGCTGCGCGGCCAGGGCGGCGCTCACCTGCCTGACGCGCGCGGCGGAACCGTTGGCGTCAGGGACCGGAGAGCAACCGCCGCTGGAGCTTGCCTGCGGGCGTCCGCGGAAGCGTGGACGCGAAGGTGATCTCGACGGGCACCTTGTAGGCGGCGAGCCGCTCGCGGCAGAATCGCCGCAGGTCGCCGGAAGCGACGGACATGCCGGGGCGCAGCACCACGCGCGCGGCCGGCACGCTGCCCCAGCGTGCGTCCTCCCGCGGGTACACGCCGGCTTCGGCGACGGCCGGGTGCGAGAGCAGCACCGCCTCGACTTCGGCCGGATAGACGTTCTCCCCACCGGAGATGATCAGGTCGTCGCGGCGGTCGAGGACGTACAGGTAGCCCTCGTCATCGACGCGGCCGAGGTCGCCGGTGCGCAGCCAGCCGTCGCGGAAGACCTCCGCCGTCTCTTCTGGGCGATTCCAGTAGCCGGGGCTGACGGTGGCGCCACGCACCAGGATCTCGCCGGCCTCCCCGGGCGCGGCTTCGCCGTCGGCGTGGTCGATGCGGATGTCGGTGGGGAAGAGCGCCTTGCCGGCGGAGCCGAGCTTGCGGAGGGCGTCGGCGGGCGCGAGCGTGGCGACCTGCGACGCCGCCTCGGTGAGGCCGTAGGTCTGCACGACGGGCACGCAGCGCGCGGCGCAAGCCTCGAGCAGCGGGCGCGGCGCCGGCCCGCCGCCGAGGAGCACCGCGCGCAGCGTCGGCGGGTAGGGCACCGGGCCGCGCGCCTCGATCACGCGGGCAAGCATGGTGGCGACGACGGAGACGATCGTGGCGCCGTCATCGATGGCCGCGTTGACGCGCTGCGCATCGAACGATGGGTGGACGACGGCGGGGTGACCGTAGATGGCACTCCGTAGCAGGACCGCGAGGCCGCCGACGTGGAACATCGGCAGGCAGGCGAGCAGCCGGTCCGCAGGGTCGAGTCCGAGGTTCAGCGCGGAGCCGAGCGCGCTCCACAGGTGGTTGCCGAACGTGAGCATGACGCCCTTCGGGCGGCCGCTGGTGCCGGATGTGTAGATGATGCTGTGCACGTCACCGAGAGAGGGTGGGGCGATGCCGGACAGCGGGGCGGAAGCCCCGACGGGCCGTACGGCGGCGCACAGGTCGCCCGCGTGCACGAGCGCGCCGTGCGTCGATGCCGCGGCCGCCGCGAGCGGCGCTGTCGCGTCGTCGAAGATGATGACGCGCGCCCCGGCGTCATCGACCTGCCACGCCAGCTCCGCTGCCGCCAGGCGTGTGTTCAGCGGCACGAGCACCGCTCCGGCGCGCGGCACGGCATACACCAGCTCGACCAACGGCAGTCCGTTCGGCAGCAGCACGGCGACGCGGTCGCCCGCGGCCACGCCGCGCGTAGCGAGCGCAGCGGCCACGCCATCAACCCGCGCATCGAGATCGGCCCACGTCACGACCGTACGGTCCACGAACAGGGCCGGCGCCGATGGCGACAGCGCGGCGCGCTTGCGCAGCCAGTCGCCGGGTGCTTCGGCAGCCGCACTCATGCGCGCACCACCCGCTCAGCGCCGGCAGCGTAGCGGGCGAGCGCCGGGGCATCGACGGTGACGCCGATGCCCGGCGCGCCGGGCAACGCCATGCGGCCGCCGACGACGCGCAGCGGCTCGACGATCAGGTCGTCGGCCAGGAGGTCGAGCGTCGCGAGACCGCACGCGCGGGCGGGCTGCGGGAGCGTGGCGGCGAGCTGGAGCGCGGCCGCGACGCCAACGCCGGACTCGAACGCGCTCGTGACGACCGACGCGACGCCGGTGGCCGTCGCAAGCTCGACCATCTCGCGCGCGCGCCGTGGGCCACCGGCCACGGGCAGCTTCACGACGACCGCGTCGACCGCGCCGGCGTCGATCAGCGCGCGCACGGCGGCGAGGCCGGCCGCGCTCTCATCGGCGGCGACGGGCACGCGCACCGCCTCGCGCACGCGGCGAAGGGCAGCGACTTCGCCCGGCGGGATCGGCTGCTCCACCAGATCGATCGCGCACGGCTCCAGCGCGCGGATGCACGCGACCGCCTGCTCCTCCGTCCACGCGCCGTTGGCGTCGAGCCGCAGGCGCACGGCCGGGCCGGCGACCTCGCGGACGGCGGCAACGCGCGCCGTCTCTCCAGCGATGGACGCCGCCATACCGACCTTCAGCTTGATATCGCGAAACCCGGCGGCGCGGGCCCGGGCAGCCGCCGCGGCGGCAGCCGCGCACGACGCTGCGTCCACGAGTGCGTTGACGGCGACATGGCGCGCCGGCCAGACGGCCCGCAGGGGGTCCGCCATCAACAGCCGCGCGACGCTGACGCCCGCGCCGCGCGCCGTCGCATCGAGGACGGCGCTTTCGAGAGCGCAGCGCAGCGGTGCGAAGTGCGCGTCATCGGGGATCAGCGCGTCGAGGCGGGACAGCACATCATCGATCGGCGCGCCGAGGAGACGAGGGGCGATGTCGTCGAGCAGGGCGAGGCACGCCGCGATGTCCGCCGTGCCGTGGGACGGCAGAGGCGCGACGTCGCCCGCGCCGATGGCGCCGTCGCCGGTGCGCAATTGGACGATGGCGCCCTCACGCGCGGACCACGCGCCGTGCGCCGTCGCGACGCCAGCCGCGAACGGCAGGGCATACGGCGTCCAGCGCAGCTCGACGACCTTCACAGCACGAACCCGGCAGCCATCAGCACGCCAAAGACGAGCGCCAGGCGCGCGGTGTCCCTGAGCGTCAGATTCAGCGCTCGGCCGTCGGCGCCGCGCAGCAGCGGCGTCGCGGCGCGCATGGCGACCGGCAGGCTCAGCAGCGTCAGTAGCAGCCACCACGATACGACGACCGCGAGCGCGAGCGCGATGACGTAGGCGCCCGCGAGCAGCGCGGCGTACTCCAGGCGCGTCGCGCGGTCGCCGACGCGCACGGCGAGCGTGCGCTTGCCGGCGCGGGCATCGGTCTCGCGGTCACGCAGGTTGTTCACGACGAGGATCGCCGTCACAAGGAAGCCGACGGCGGCACCGGCGGCGACGGATGTGCCGGACACCTCGCCGGTGTGCAGGTAGTAGGTGCCGCAGACGGCGACGAGGCCGAAGAAGCAGAAGACGAACACATCGCCCAGTCCGTGGTAGCCGAACGGCCACGGGCCGCCGGTATAGGCGACGCCCGCGATGATGGACGCGACTCCGACGACGATGATCGGCCAGCCGCCGACGTAGGCCAGGTAGAGGCCGAACAGCGCCGCCGCGCCAAACGCCGCCACCATACCGAAGCGGACCGCCCGCGCCGTCAGCAGTCCATCGTGGGTCGCGCGAGGCGGGCCGAGTCGCTCGTGCGTATCGGCGCCACGCTCGAAGTCGGAGACATCGTTGGCGAAGTTCGTGCCGACCTGGATCAGCAGTGCGGCGACGAGCGCGGCAAGGAAGACCGCCAGGCTCGCGGCGCCGGCGTGGATGGCGGCACCGGTGCCGACGAGCACGGGCGCCGCGGCGGCGGGCAGCGTCGCCGGGCGGGCGGCAAGCAGCCACGCGTTCAGGGCGTGCGCAGGGGCCTGCGTGGATGCCGCCATCGTCGTGCTAGGGGAACCGCGGGAACTTCGAGAAATCCGGCTTGCGCTTCTCGACGAACGCGTCGCGGCCCTCCTTCGCCTCTTCCGTCAGGTAGTAGAGCAGCGTCGCGTCGCCGGCGAGCTGCTGGATGCCGGCGAGGCCGTCCGTGTCGGCATTGAACGCCGCCTTCAGGAAGCGGAGCGCCGTCGGGCTCATCGCGAGGATCTCACGCGCCCACTGCACGGTCTCCTCCTCGAGGCGT
>JAKAMA010000206.1 GCA_021813085.1 Chloroflexota bacterium
CGGCGGCGGGGCGGGGCGCGGCGGCGCGGGGCCGCTGCGCGGAGCTGGTGGCGCGGCGGGCTGCGGCATCGGTGCGGGGGGACGCGCCGGTGACGCGGTCGGGCGCGAGGTTGCGGCGGCGGGGGCGGGCTCGGTCGTGGACTCGGCAAGCGCGAGCTCGAGCGGCAGCGGCGACAGGGGGACGGCGCGGAGGTCGGCCTGGCTGAACAGCCGCAGCACCCGGACCAGCTTCGGGCCCGGGATGCCTTCGATGCCACGCTTCATGTCGGTGATCTGCTCGGGCGTCCAGCCACGCTCGGTGCCGGCGCCGGACTGGACGAGCAGCAGCTCGCGCAGACGGGCGACGACTTCCTTTTGGAACTGACGCAGGTCGAGGCCGTCGTCGCGGACGGCACCGATCGTCGTCAGGCCGCCGGCGAGGTCACCGCGCGCGGCCTGTAGCGCCAGCTCGCCGGCGCGCTCGTCGGCGACGAGGCCGAGGCCCTCGCGCACGGCTTCGAGCGAGGCGTCCCGGCCATACGAATCGCAGACCTGCTCGAGCAGGTTGATGGCATCGCGCAGGCTGCCGGTGGCGCTGCGGGCGATGAGTTCGAGCCCGTCGCGGCCGACGGTGATGCCCTCCGCTTCGGCGATGTGGGCGAGGCGGTCGACCGTGGCGGCGAGCGGGATGCGGCGGAAGTCGTGCCGCTGGCAGCGCGAGACGATGGTCGCGGGGACCTTGTGGGCGTCCGTGGTGGCGAGGATGAAGACGATGTGCGGCGGCGGCTCTTCGAGCGTCTTGAGCAGGGCGTTGAAGGCGGGATCGGTGAGCATGTGCACCTCGTCGATCAGGTACACCTTGTGCGCACCAGCGCCGGCCGACGGTGCGAAGTTCGCCTTTTCCCGCAGCTCGCGGATCTCGTCGATGCCACGGTTGCTCGCGGCGTCCATCTCGACGAGGTCGAGCGCGCGGCCGTCGTTGTAGGCGATGCACGAAGGGCAGGCGTTGCACGGCTCGCCGGGGGGGTCAGGCGCGCCGGGGGCGTTGCGCGCGCAGTTGATCGCCTTCGCGAGGAGGCGTGCGGTCGTCGTCTTGCCGGTGCCGCGCGGACCGGAGAACAGGTAGGCGTGCGACACCTTCTGCTGCGTGAGGGCGTTGATCAGCGTGCGCGTCACGACGTCCTGGCCGGCGACGTCGGCGAAGCGCTGCGGGCGCCACTTGCGGTAGAGGACTTCGGTCGGCATGCGGGGCTCCGGGCGTGGTCATTCCGGCGGGGTACGCCGCATTATAGGGCGTGATCGGCGGCCGGTCACGGCCGCGGCGCCCGGCTCCCGCAGGCGCTCGCAGGCGCCCGGCGTGTTGCTGCGTACGCCCGAGCGGTTGAACCGGCCCACGACCGCGTGTGGTTGGCCTGGCGGGGCGGTGCCGCCAGCGAGGACCTTCGTGGCCTCGTCCGCCAGATCGATGGCGCGGGCCGGTGTCCACGCGTGGGCGCGCCTCCGGGCTGGTCGGCCGACCGTGACGATGGCCGCCAGCGCATTCCGCGAAGCACAGGCCGCCGGTAAGCTCCGGGCAGGAGGGGCGCATGGCGATCAAGAACGTGCTGTTCGATCTGGGGGACACGCTCTGGCACTTCCCCGAGCTGCCGCCGGTGGAGACGATCCGCGGCGAGACGATGCGGCGCATCAGCGGCCTGCTGGCCGAGTGGGGCGTGCCGTTCGAGGGGCCGCTGCGGTTTCTCGGCCGCGACATCCGCCTCGGGGTCGAGCGCGCGGACCGCGCGGCGTACGAATCGGACTGCGTGAGCCCGGACTTCGTCGAGGTGGTGCGCGGGATCGCGGCGGCGAGCGGGCTGGACCTTGATTACGCGCGCGCCGCGCGGCTGTGGGACGCGTGGAACCTGGGCGGGCTGACGCTGGGGCGCACGATGTTCGACGATGCGTTCCCGACCCTGGACTGGCTGCGCGGCCGCGGCCTGCGGCTCGGTTGCGTGACGAACCGCGTCTTCGGCGGGCCGCGCTTCGAGGAAGAACTGCACGAGCTGGGACTCGACCGCTACTTCGAGGCGACGGTCGTGTCGTGTGACCTGGGGTACATGAAGCCGCACCCGCGGATCTTCGAGCACGTCTTCGAGGCGATGGGCATCGACCCGCGCGAGACGGCGATGGTGGGGGACTCGCTGAAGGCGGACGTGCAGGGCGCGCAGACACTCGGCATGACGGGCATCTGGCGCCGGCTGCGGAGGCACGACCGCCGGCACGAGCCGGAAGAGGTCGGCGAGGGGCAGTCGGCATCGCGTCGCGCGGCGACGCGCGCCGAGACGGGGCGCGCGCTGGGTGAGTTCGGCGGCGGCGAGGACGTGACGCCTGACTACACGATCTGGGATCTGGGCGAGCTGCGGGATCTGCCGATCTTCGCGGGCACGTAGCGGGGCGGCCGGCGCGGGCCGGGGGACGGAGCGGACGCTCCTTCGCTACGACGGGGCGGCGGCACGCATGCGCCGGGCCGAGCGCGCCGATCGGGGAAGCGCACACACCGCCGAGATTGCCGCTGGCCTCACTGACTACGGGGGCGCCCGCGAGGCGCCTGCTATCATCTGCGCGATCGGAGGGAAGCGGGATGCCGACACGAAAGGCGAAGCGGAAGCGCGCGCAGGGACCACCGCAGCGGCGGACGGACGCCGGGCTGGCGGACGGGACGCCGAAGCCGTGGGGCGGGCGCTTCACCTCATCGATGGACCCGCGGGTCGAGCAGTACACGTCGTCGCTGGCGCAGGACGGGCGGCTGCTGGGGCACGACGTGCTCGCATCGCTCGCTCACGTGGAGATGCTGGGGCGCACGGGGATCATCCCCCAGCAGGACGCCGAGCGGATCGCCCGCGGGCTCAACGCGGTGCTCGACGAGTTCGTTGACGGCAAGCGCAAGCTGCGGCAGGACCTTGAGGACGTGCACATGAACGTCGAGGCGGCGCTGACCGAAAGAATCGGTCCAGTCGCCGGCAAGCTGCACACCGCACGGTCCCGGAACGACCAGGTCGCGACCGACTTCCGGCTGTACGCGCGCGACGCGTGCATGCGCACGATGGAGGCGCTGGTGGAGATGCAGGCGGCGCTCCTCGACCTCGCGGAGGCGAACCGGGGCGTCGTCATGCCAGGATACACCCATCTGCAGCGCGCGCAGCCGATCCTGTTCGCGCACCACCTGCTCGCGTATTTCGAGATGCTCGCGCGCGACCACGTGCGCTTTGGCCTTGCCCGCGCCATGATGAACGAGTGCCCGCTCGGCAGCGGCGCGCTCGCGGGCGTGCCCTACCCGATCGAACGGGAAGCGGTGGCGCACGCGCTGGGGTTCTCCGACGTGACGGCAAACAGCGTTGACGCGGTGTCGGATCGCGATTTCGTCGTCGACTTCATCTCGGCGGCGGCGCTGGCGATGGTGCACCTCTCGCGGCTGGCGGAGGATCTGGTGCTGTGGTCGAGCGCGGAGTTCGCGTTCGTGCGCCTGCCGGACGCCTTCGCGACGGGCTCGAGCATCATGCCGCAGAAGAAGAACCCGGACGTCGCGGAGCTGGCGCGCGGTCGCACGGGCCGCGTGACAGGCGCGCTCATGTCGATCCTGATGACGCTGAAGGGGCTGCCGCTCGCGTATAACCGCGACCTGCAGGAGGACAAGCGCGCCCTGTTCGAAGCGGAGGACACGCTCGCCGACACGCTCGAGGTGTTCGCGGCGATGCTACCGAAGATCGAGGTGGACCGCGCGCGCATGCGGAAGGCGGCGGCCGCCGGGCACTCGCTGGCCACCGACTACGCGGACTATCTCGTGCGGCAAGGCGTGCCGTTCCGGAGCGCGCACGAGGCCGTCGGCAAGCTCGTGGGCTACGCGGAAGAGCGCGGCGTGGAGCTGGGGCGCCTGTCGCTCGATGAGCTGCGCCGCTTCGCGCCGGAGTTCGGCGAGGATGCACGACGCATCGCCCTGATGTCGTCGCTGCGGTCGCGCGACGTGATCGGCGGCACGGCGCCGCGCCGGGTCGCGAACGAGCTGCGCCGGGCGCGCCGGGAGGTCGAGCAGCTCCGCGCAATGGCGGAGGCAGCGCGGGAGGAGCCATGATCAAGCTTGCGCCTTCGATCCTGACGGCGGACCTGGGACATCTCGACGACCAGATCCGCGCGGCCGAAGCGGGCGGCGCGGACTACATCCACCTCGACGTGATGGACGGGCAGTTCGTGCCGCCGATCACGTTCGGGCCGCTGGTCGTCGAGGCGGTGCGGCGGGCGACGACGCTGCCGCTCGACGTACACCTGATGATCGTCGACCCGGAGCGGCAGTTCGAGGCGTTCGCGGAGGCCGGCGCCGACATCATCAACCTGCACGTCGAGGCGACGCCCCACATCGACCGGCTGCTCCGGCGCCTGCACGCGCTGCACAAGCGCGCAGGCGTGTGCATCAACCCGGGGACGCCGCTCTCGGCGATCGAGGAGGTGGCCGACGTCGCGGATCAAGTGATGCTGATGGCGATCAACCCCGGCTGGGGCGGACAGAAGTTCCTCCCTGCGATGCTCGACAAGCTGCAGCGGCTCCGCGGTATGCTCGACGCCCGCGGCGTGCGCCCGGACGTCGAGGTGGACGGCGGCGTGAAGGCGAACAACATCGCCGCGTGCGTGGCGGCGGGCGCGAACGTGCTGGTGTGCGGGTCGTCGGTGTACAACCGCGAGGCGTCGCCGCGCGAGAACCTGCGCAACCTGCGGGGCGCAGCGGAGCAGGTCAGCGTGCGCCCGTGAGCGCGCGGTCGAGGGCCGCCGCCGACGTAAGCTGCTGGGCGATGTGCACGAAGCTGACGAGCGACGGGCTGTCCTTGCGCAACTGGTCGAGCTTGGGGCCAATCGGGTCGATCGAGCCGGGGGTGTCAGCGTACGAGCCCTGGAACGCGAAGTAGGCCTGGTTGATGCGGCGGATGTAGTAGCCGTTCGCGGCCAGGTACTCGCGCGTCTGCTCCATGTCACGCTCGGCCTCGTCGATCTTCCCCTGGCGCAGAAGCGCTTCGACGCGCAGGCGCAGGTCGTGCATGGTCTTGTTGAAGTTGACCTTCGGCGAGGGCGCGGGTGGGGCCGGCGCGGGCGGGAACGGCAGCGGCACATCCGGCAGCGGGTACTCCTTCGCGAGCCGCGCACCGAGCTCGCGGCCGACCATGTTGGCGACCGTCTCGTTCAGCG
>JAKAMA010000207.1 GCA_021813085.1 Chloroflexota bacterium
GTGCAGATCGAGGCGTGCGATCGCGTGGGACTGCTGCGCGACGTCTCGACGATGATCGCGGACGAGAAAGTGAACATGGTCGGCGTACGGACGCAGGAGAACGGCGACCGCACGGTGTCGGTGTTCCTGACCCTCGAGACGACCGGCATCCAGCAGCTCACACGGCTGATGACGAAGCTGGAGGCGGTACGCGGCATCATCGGCGTCACGCGCCAGATCGATAGCCGGCGTGCGGCGGCCGCGGACGGCCGGTAGTAGTCCTCCACCGATCTCCTCGGGCGGACAACACGGGTCCCCTGCTGCCAGCAAGGCCGTAGCGGCCCATAGCGATGTTGGAGATTGGGCGTTGGAAGTTGGAGGGCCCGGGCCATCACGATGCTGAGCCGCCCGCGCCGCATCCGTTAGGATCATCCGATGACCATCGAGTACCGGAGGCTGCGCAGCGACGAGGAGTGGCGCGCGCACTCGCGCATCGCCGAGTACGCGTTCAACGGCAACCCGCACGACGACGCCGCGATCGCGCGGCGCGAGCGCTGGTACGAGCGCGACTGGTGCCTCGCGGCGTTCGACGGGCGCGAGATGGTCGCCGGTCTCACCGTGATCCCGTTCGGGATGTACATCAACGGCGCGAGCATCCCGCTCGGAGGCGTCGCCTCCGTCAGCTCGCTGCCGGAGCGGCGGCGCGGCGGCTTCGCCGGCGGGCTGCTGCGCCACAGCCTCGCGTCGATGCGGGACGCCGGGCAGGCGCTGTCGGCGCTGTACACGCCGCACTACTCGCTGTACCGGCGCTACGGCTGGGAGATCGCGAGCCGCATCGTGAGCTACGCCTTCCCGCCGAAGGTCAACACGCCGCGCCTGCGGGCGCCGAAGGGCACCTACCGGCGCATCGATGCCGAAGGCTGGCGCGAGGTCGAGGCGCTGTACACGGAGCACATGGCGCGCCGCAACGGCGGCCTCGTGCGGCCGGAGCGCTGGTGGAGGACGCAGGTGCTGGCGACCTGGCGCGGCGAGGCGCGCGACGCGGTGATCTGGTCGAACGCGCCCGGCGAGCCCCGGGGGTACGCGATCTACCGCTCGTCGATGCAGCACGCCGCGGGATCGCCCGTCCCGGACACGACCCTGCGCGTCACCGACTGGGTGGCGCTCGACGCGGAGGCGTACGCGGCGATCCTGGCATACCTGCTGGGCCACGACCTGGCGACGCGCATCGTCATGCTCGCATCGACCGACGAGCCGTTCGCGGCGGCGTTCGAGGAGCCGGCGCACTTCGCCGAGCCGCACGGTGCCTGGAACGGCCTCATGCTGCGGCTGGTCGACGTGCAGCGTGCGCTCGAGGCGCGGCCGGCGCTGCCGCAGGCCTCCGGCAAGGGAATCACCATCGCGCTGACGGACGACGCGGCGCCGTGGAACGCCGGCACCTGGCGCATCGAGGCCCGCGAGGGGCGCATCTCCGCGGAGCGCACCGACGCCGGGCCGGAGCTGGAGATGGACGTGCGCGCGCTGGCGCCGATCTACAACGGCTTCACGAAGCCTGCGGACGCCGTACGCGTCGGCCAGGTGCGCGCGCGGAGCGAAGCCGCGATCGCCGCGGCGACGGACATCTTCGCCACGAGCTACGCGCCGTTCACGCCGGACGACTTCTGACGCACGGGAGGGTGCCATGCCGGACGTGCGCTTCGACAACGGCCTCGCGGCGATCACGCCGCCGGACGCCTGGGAGCTGGTCGCCGAGGGCCTCGGCTTCACCGAGGGCCCGCTCTGGCACCCGGACGGCTCCCTGCTCTTCAGCGACACGCCGGGGGGCCGCATCTGCCAGGTGCGTGATGGTGCGCTCGCCACGTACCGGGACCTGCCGGGCGATGGGCCGGTCGGCATGACGCTCGACCTGCAGGGCCGCCTGCTGGTGTGCATGCAGGACGGGCGCTGGGTCGGACGCGAGCAGGGCGGGCGCATCGAGCCGATCGCCACGCACTACGATGGCAGGCGGCTGAACAGCCCGAACGACATCGTCGTCCGCTCGGACGGCCGCGTCTTCTTCACGGACCCGCCCTACGGCCTGAAGGACGAGTCCGGGCGCGAGCTGCCGTACAACGCCGTGTTCGCGCTGTCGCCGGCGGGCGAGCTCCGGCCACTCGTCACAGACTTCGAGAGGCCGAACGGGCTCGCGTTCTCCGTCGACGAGCGCACGCTGTACGTCGCGGACACCGCGCGCCACCACGTGCGCGCGTTCGACGTGGCGGCGGACGGCTCGCTGAGCGCCGGGCGGGTGTTCGCCGAGATGCGCGAGGAGGGGCGCCCGGACGGGATGAAGCTCGACCGCGAGGGCCGGCTCTACGTCTGCGCCGGCAGCGTGCAGGTATTCGCGGCGGACGGCGCGCCGCTCGGCGTCATCGACTGCCCGCAGTCGCCGGCGAACTGCGCGTGGGGCGAGGACGGCTCGACGCTCTACATCACCGCGCGGACGTCCGTGTACCGGACGCGCCTCGAGGCGCGCGGGGTCGCGCCACATCTGCGATAGCGGCGCGCCGGCCGGCAGGACATGAGCATTCTGTCAACATTTCATAGCTTGTAATCCGTCGCTCCCGGGCGTATGATCGCGGTCGCACCGATGCGCGGTACCCGTGCGAACGTCGAGCACCGGCGTCCGGCCTGAGATGAGCCGTGCCCCGAGCAGGGGGGAGGTTCCGCCGTTGCAGAAGATCATCGTGGCGATGGCTACGCTTGCGCTGGGCATCGCCGGGTTCAGCAGCCTTTCGGCGCCGACGGCGCAGGCCGCCCCGGCCTCCGTGTGGGTGGTGAATGCGAACGTAGCGAACGCGGTCACGGGGACTACAGTGGTCTTCAGCCCGGCCGGGTTACAGACGCTCCTGGGGGCGACGCTGACCTCGATCCAGACGGCCAGCGGCGGACAGATCAACGCCGACGCCGGGAACGCCGGCAACACCTACGTCATCGTGCAGACCAACGGCTCGGTCTCGCCCATGGTGCTGAACGGCAACGGCCTCGTCTGCACCCCGGCGTGTGACAACGTGGCCACGCAGGTTCCGAGCGGGACCTCGCCCGTCGCAGTGTGGCAGGTGACCGGTGTCGGCACATTCGTTTCGGGTAACGTGGTGACCGCGACAGAGGACTCCATCGCCGTCAACTCGATCGCCCTGAAGGCGGTGGGCGCGGCACACAACGTCGCCCTCACTGTGCGCAAGGCCACCGTGCAGGCGGGCGCGACAACGTGCCCGACGACGGCCTCGCCGTCGTTGCCCACGAACGGCGTGGCGACGATGACGTACACCGACATCGCCGGCAACGCCCTCGTCGGCTACAACCCGACCTTCGTGACATCGAGCGCGGCCACGGTTGCCGTCGGCAACCTGGCCGCGAGTCTGACCACCGCGACACAGCGCCTGACGGCGATGGTTCAGTCTGATGGCACCACAATCGCCGCCGTTGACGCGTACTGTGGCGTCGCTCCCGGCAGCGCCACCGTCATGGCATCGCCCACCGCCGGCGAGGACACGCTCATGTCCGCACCGCCGGGCTTCTTTGTCTCGCAGGCCGTCACGGTCACCGGCGTCCCGGCGACCATCGCCTTGACGGCTTCGCCGGCGGCGGTCCCGTGCAACGGCACGTCCACCTCGACCGTGACGGCGAAGGTCACGGACTCGGCGGGCAACAACGTCATCGATGGCACCCCAGTGAACTTCTTCGTCGTCGCGCTCGGCACGGCGAACCCGATTAGCACGACGACCACCGGCGGCACCGCCAGCAGCGTTATCACACCGCTGGCCGGTGTCACGTCCGGCGTCGTCGTCAGCGTGACCTCGGGTGCGGCTGCGGCCTCGATCCTCATCGCCTGTCAGCCGGCGTTCCCCGTCACAATCCCCCATGCCGCGAGCGGCGGCGCGAGCACGACCGTCCAGGCTAAGGGCGTGGGCGCACCGAATACGGTCTACCGCGTGGACGTGTTCTGGAACCCCTCCTGTAACCCGGCGACGCCCGGCGGCACCTATATCGCCACGTTCGACGACACGACGGACGCCGGCGGCACCTTCACGCTGAACGCGATCGTCGCCGTCTTCGTGCCGCCGGGCGCGATCGTGACGGCGACGATCGCGGGGCCGGACCACGTCGCTTCGCCGTTCGCACCGTGCGCCACCGTCGTGCCGCGCCAGTGCGCGGACGACAGCGTGTGCAACGGCTACACCGACGCGCAGAAGATCGCGCTGGGCAAGGACCCGTTCAACTTCTGCCGCATCATGCGCGCGGACGTGACCGGAGATGGCAAGGTCAATATCATCGACCTGAGCACGACCGCCCGGTACTACGGCCAGGTGACCCCGCCAGCGCCGGCCCGGCTCGACGAGAACGCGGACGGTAAGATCAACATCCTCGACCTCTCGCTGGCCGCCAGCGTGTACGGCCAGCAGGTCTCGTCCTGCCCGTGAGGATGGTTGCGTTATGTTGATAGTTGCACATAGGCGGCCATTGAGACATCGTAGACTCACCCGCTAACGTACCTGAGGGTATCGAGTCCCGCGAGGTCGTGTGCCCAAACTCCAGGGCCGAGGTCTGACGAAGCGGTTCGGCGGCATCCTCGCGCTTGAGGACGTGTCCTTCGACGTGGAAGAGGGCGAGATCGTCGGCCTCATCGGGCCGAACGGCGCTGGCAAGACGACGGTCCTCAACTGCATCAGCCGCTTCGTCGCGCCCGACGCCGGCGGCATCGCCTACGGTCAGCGCCAGATCCTGCGCCTCGCGCGCCACGACGTGGTGAAGGCGGGCATCGCGCGCACCTTCCAGCAGGCCGAGCTGTTCAAGACGATGACGGTGCTCGACAACCTGCTCATCGGCCTGCACACGGAGGGGCAGCTCGGCGGCATCGCAGCGCGGTTCTCCGTCCCGGCGCGGTGGCGGACGGAGCGGCGGCGGCACCTGCGCGCCGCCGAGATCATCGAGTTCCTGGGGCTCGGCGACGTGCAGCACCAGGTGGCGGCGTCGCTGCCGTTCGGTTTGCAGAAGCGCGTCGATGTGGCGCGCGCGCTCGCCTCTACGCCGCGGCTGATCCTCCTCGACGAGCCGGCGAGCGGCCTCAGCCACGAGGAGGTCGACGAGCTCCGGCAGCTCATCGTCAGCATGCGG
>JAKAMA010000208.1 GCA_021813085.1 Chloroflexota bacterium
GGAGCTGGCCCAGCTCGCGCACGCCGCCGGCGCCATCATGCTCGTCGATGGCGCGCAGAGCGTGCCGCACATGCCCGTCGACGTGCGGGACCTCGACTGCGACTTCCTCGCCTTCTCCTCCCACAAGATGCTCGGCCCGACCGGCGTCGGCGTACTGTACGGGAAGCGTGAGATCCTCGACGCGATGGGCCCCTTCCTCGGCGGCGGCGAGATGATCCAGCGCGTCACGTACGAGTCCAGCACCTACGCCGACCTCCCGAACAAGTTCGAGGCCGGCACCCCGAACATCGCCGATGTCATCGCCTTCGGCCCCGCCATCCACTACCTGGAGGCGCTCGGCATGGACGCCGTGCGTGCGCACGAGGTCGAGATCACGCAGTACGCCATCGACGCGCTGGCCGCCCTCGAGGGCGTCACGCTCTACGGCCCCCGGGACGCCGCGGACAGGGGCGGCGCGGTCGCCTTCAACTACGGCGACCTCCACCCGCACGACCTGAGCCAGGTGCTCGACGCCGAGGGCATCGCGATCCGCGCCGGCCATCACTGCGCGCAGCCCCTCATGCGGCGCCTCGACGTCGTCGCGACGGCGCGCGCCAGCTTCTACCTGTACAATCGAAGGGAAGAGGTGGACGCGCTCATCGAGGCGCTCGCCGTGGCGGACAGGATGTTCGGGAATGTCAGCACAGCCAGAGCCGCTGCTCGATGAGCTCTACCGCGAGCTGATCCTCGACCACTACAAGCACCCGCACCACCGCGAGCCGCTCGGCGACCCCGACGTCGTCGCCGAAGGCTACAACCCGGTCTGCGGCGATGAAGTGGCGATGCAGCTCGACTTCGAGGGCGATACGCTCGCCGGCCTGGCGATCAGCGGCCGCGGCTGCTCGATCAGCCAGGCATCCGGCTCGATGATGTCCGACCTTGTCGAAGGCAAGAACATCGGCGAGATCCGCCGCCTCGCGGCCGAGTTCAACCACATGCTGACCGACGCCGACGCGCCCGTGCCGGAGGACCTCGGCGACCTCGAAGCCCTCCAGGGCGTCGCCAGGTTCGCCGTCCGGGTCAAGTGCGCGACGCTCGCCTGGCACACGCTCGAAGACGGCATCAGGCAGCACGAGCGGGGCAACGGCGCCGTACAGCACGAGGAGATGTAAGGGGCGCTGCGCGCCACGACAGACAGCAAACGGCAAACAGCAAAGGGGCACACCGTACGCAAGAGAGACGCTGAGGAGGAACGCAGGGGCGCCGCTTGCCGCGCCCCGTCCGGCGGCGCGCGAAGCACGGGAGGAACGACACCATGTCCGTCAAAGGCCTGCTCTCGGAAGACCTGATCATGGAACGCCTGAGGGACGTCTTCGACCCGGAGATCCACATGAGTATCGTGGAGCTGGGGCTGGTCTACGGCGTCAACGTCGCCGACGACGGCGAGGTCGAGGTCACCTACACGCTCACCAGCCCCGGCTGTCCGCTCGGCCCCGTGATCGACGGCCAGATCCAGGACGTGCTGATCGACCTGCCGGGCGTCAAGCGGGTGGTCGGCAAGCTCACCTTCTCGCCACCCTGGGACCCGCGCACCATGGCCTCGGACGACGTCAAGATGCAGCTCGGGATCTGGTAGCGGCCCGCCGGGCACGGCAGACAGCAGACGACAGACAACAGACGACAGACGACAGACAACAGACAACAGACAACAGAGCGGGCGGTGCGGGGCTCGCTGTTTCGGCCCGAGCGGCCTCCTTGCGGGCGAACGAGATCAGGGCTTGCCCGCTATCCGCGGTCCCGTTCGTGCAGGGCGCGACGCCGTACGCGGCGGTCGTCGGCAATGACCGAAGAGGCGCCGATCACGGTCATCCCGCGCCACCTCAACTCCATCCGCGACGCCCTCGAAGCAGGCTAACCGGGGCCTGCCGCCAGCGCGACGAGGCGCAACCCGTCGACGCGCGCGAAGTGCCGCACGTTCCTGGTCAGGACTGCCATGTCGAAGTGCAGCGCGGTGGCCGCGATCAGCAGATCGTTGTCGGGCGTGGTGAGCGCGCGACGGCGGAGCGTGCCGCGGATCTCCGCCCAGACCTCCGCGATCGCCGCCGTCACGCCGATGACGTCGAGCGGCGCGATGAACTCGCGCCAGCGGTGCAGGTTCTGCGCCGGTTGGCGCGAGAAGAGGATGCCCTCGTACACCTCGCCGTACGTGATCACGCTGATGGCGGCGCCATCAGACGCGATACTCCGGACCTGGTCCATCAGCGACGCGGAGGTCCGGGGCCGGAGGGCGTCGATACACACGTCCGTGTCGATCAGGTAGCTCGCCTTCATCCGCCCCGCCTTCATCGTCGTCGAGCGTCACGTCACGCGCCGACGCGCCTTCCTCGCGCGCGCGATAGACACCCTCGATGAACTCGTCCGCATCGATGCCGGCCCAGCCGCGCGCCATCGCGGCGGTCATGCGCTCGATGCCGCCCGCCTCCGCGCGTTTCGAGACCGCCCTCTCGTACTCTGTGGCGACGGCCATGCTCGCCTCCCCTGCCGGCACGTACTTCGTGAGGATGGCGACCGGCACGCCCCCCTTCTCGATGACGAGATCCTCTCCCTCCACCGCCTTGAGCGCTTCGCCCAGATGCACGCGCACCTCGGTCGCCGGGATCCCCTTCCTTTTCCTCACCATACATGGATATTGATCGATCCCCTGCACCCGTGTCAAGGGCTGCGCCCTTGCGATTGTCGCGGAGGGGCTCGCTCGCTGGATCCCGGCGCTCGATCTACCGGACTGGACCCTCGTCCCGCGCCGGTATCGCCGCCGAACTGCGCGACATGCCCAGGAATGAGCGCCGTGGCTTGCGCGGCGTGCCCCCGCCGTCTAGACTGGCGCATTCCCCGGCCGAAGGCGATGGAGCTCGCCTGGACCGCCCGAGAGGGCTGATGGCTCCTACCCGCGGGGTAGGGGCCCGCTTCGGTTGCGCATGAACATCGTCTACCTTGTCCTCGGCGGATCCCTCGGCACGTTGGCCCGCTACTTCATGACCGGCTGGATCAGCGACGCGGTACCGACACCGGGCCTGGGTGTCTTCGTCGTCAACATCGTCGGCGCCTTCGTCATCGGCCTCTTCCTGACGCTGAGCGAAGAGCGCTTCCTCTGGCCGGCGCATCTGCGCGTGCTCGTCGCGACGGGCTTCCTCGGCGCCTTCACGACGTTCTCGACCTGGCAGTGGGAGTCGCTCCAGATGCTCGAACTGCGCGACGTGGCCGGTGCATCGCTCAACCTCGGCGGCAGCCTCGCCTGCGGACTGATCGCCGTCTATCTCGGCACGGTGCTCGGGCGGGCACTGTGACCGGCGAGCCCATCGTGGGAGGCGCCGACATGGACATCACCGGCCCGGCGAAGCTGCTCAAGATCTACATCGGCGAGTCCGACAAGTGGCGCGGGCGCCCGCTCTCGCTGGCGCTCGTCGAGCGCCTGCGCGCCGAAGGGCTCGCCGGCGCCACGGTAACGCGCGCCGTCGAGGGCTTCGGCGCCAACAGCCGCATCCACACCGCGCACATCCTGCGCCTGTCGGAGGACCTGCCGCTCGTCGTCGAGGCCGTCGACCGCGCCGACCGCATCGCGCGCATCCTGCCGCTGGTCGACGAGATGGTCGGCGACGGCATGGTGACGCTGAGCGATGTCGAGGTCGTGCACTACCGGCACGCAAAGGACCCGTAGCGGCCCGCACCTCCCGGCCCTTCTCCCAGCGGGTGGCCCGATCGCGGTGGCGGACTGCCCGCGTCCGCCGGTATCATCGCGCATCACGGAAGGAGGTCCCCATGACCGACCCGGTGCAGGTGGTGCGCGACTTCTGCGCCGCCTGGGAAGCACGCGACCAGCAGCGCATCCTCGATGCCTTCACGGACGACGGCGTCTACCACAACATGCCCATGCAGCCCGCCGCCGGCAAGGACGCGATCAAGGCGCTGCTCGGCATGATCCTGGCGCCCGCCTCCAGCGTGCGGTTCGAGATCAAGCACATCGCCGCGGCCGGCAACGTGGTGCTGACCGAGCGCGTCGACACGTTCCGCATGGGCGAGCGCACCGTCACGCTGCCGGTCATGGGCGCGTTTGAAGTGCGCGACGGCAAGATCGCCGCCTGGCGCGACTACTTCGACCTCGCGACCTGGACGAAGCAGGCCTCCGGCTGATGGCGTCGGAGCGCGACCGCCGCGCGCCACCGCGTCGCGCGAAGCTGATCCGCTACGCGAAACGCACCGTCAGCGCCCGCGCGCAGCGCGACGCCATCCTCGCCGAGGGCCTCGTCGCGCACGTCGGCTTCGTCCAGGACGGCCAGCCGTACGTGATCCCCATGTCCTACCTGTACCGCGATGGCCGGCTGTTCCTGCACGGCTCGAAGGTCAGCCGCACCATGAGACACCTGGCGTCGGGCGCGCCCGTGTGCGTCACCGTCACGCTGCTCGACAGCCTCGTCGCGTCGAAGGCCGCGTCCTCGCACTCGATGAACTATCGCAGCGTCGTCGTCTTCGGGCGGGGCAAGCCGGTGCGCGGCCGCGCCGCGAACGTCGCGCTGGCGTACGCCCTCATCACCCGCTACTTCCCCGACCGCGCGCCGGGGCAGGCCTACCGCGCCGTCACCGACGACGAGCTGAAAACGGTGCGCATGGTCGAAGTCGAGATCGAGGAGATGAGCGGCAAGCAGCGTTCCGGCGGCCCGATCAACGCGCTCGACGCCGACCCGAGCGCCATCGGCTGGAATGGCATTGTGCCCGTGGCGCGCGCCGGCGGTTAGCCTCCCGCCCGCTTCCCTTCGAGCCACGCGTTGAAGCGCGGCGCGCGCTTCTCCCGGAACGCCGCGATGCCTTCGTGCGCGTCCGCGTGGTGGTCGCTCACCGCCGTCTTCGCGGCGATGTCGTCGAGCGCCTGCGCGAAGGACGTCTCCGCCGCGTTGTAGACGGAGCGCTTGAGCAGGCGCATCGCAACCTGCGGTCCCTCGGCGAGCTCGCGCGCCAACTCCATCGCGCGCTCTTGCAGCTCGTCGGGCGGCACCACCTGGTGCACGAGGCCGAGCGTCAGCGCCTCGTGCGCCGGCACGATGCGGTTGCGCATCAGGAAGTCCATCGTCCTCGCCACG
>JAKAMA010000001.1 GCA_021813085.1 Chloroflexota bacterium
GCAGCGGCGTGAACGCGTACGCGGCGACGATGAGCCCCCCGTGCGGCAGCTTCAGCTCACGGACGATCCGCGCGAAGAACCAGACGCCGAGCAGAGACACGAGGATGGTGAGCGAGTTCGTCGCCAGCCAGCCACCCTTGATGATGGCCGCGTACGACAGTTCCGGTACCGGGTACCCGGGCAGCCGCGACGGGTAGAAGGCGTGATGGTCCCACAGCCAGTAGCCCGTGAGCGCGATGCGCCAGGCGTCGGGCTTCGTCCCGTAGCCGTTGTCGATCCAGGGCACGCGGCTGAGGATGTACGTGACGGCGAGCAGGGTGAACGCCAGCGGGCGGGAGAGGTCGAAGCTCATCCAGCGCAGGAGGAGCGACGCGACCCGCCCCGAAGTGGGCGCCTCGCCCGCCGGAGCGGCGGCCGGCGGTGCACCAGCGGGCGATGTGTCGACCGGGTGCGTCCGCGTGTCTTCTGCCACGTCCGGGGCGTCGCTCATCTTCGCTAGACGCGCCCGACCAGGCTCTTGAGCAGCGCGCGCGTGCGCGCGACCGATGCGCGCGCGTCCCCGCCCGCCGGGAAGATCACCGCGGAGAAGTCGGTGACCCCGGCCGAGGCCAGGGCGCGCACCTGCCGCTCGACTGCGGCTTCGTCGCCGACGAGCGCGACGTCGCCCGGTGAGCCTGCGCCCTCGATGTCCAGCATGCGCCGGTAGTTCGGTAGCTGCCCGTAGATCTGGTAGGTCTTCGCGGCCTTCGCGCGCGCCGCCGCCACGTCGTCCGTCACCGCCACGGGCAGGCCGACGCACACGCGGGGGCGCGCGCGTCCGGCCGCTTCCGCCGCGGCGTTGATGCGCGGCACCACGTGCGTCTCGATCGTCTTCACGCCCGCCATCCACGTGACGGTGCCATCGGCCAGCTCCGCCGCGATGCGCAGCATGGCCGGCGCCAACGCGGCGACGAGCACCGGGACGGGAGACGTGCCGGGAATCTGGAGCCCGGCCGCGACCCGGTACAGCTCGCCCGCGTGCGCCACGCGCCCTTCGCGCAGCAGTGGCGCCAGCACCGACAGGTACTCGCGCATCTGCCGCGCGGGGTGCTCGTAGGACAGTCCCCACATGTTCTCGACGACCGGCTTGTGCGAGAGGCCGATGCCGAGCGTCAGCCGGCCGCCTGCCGCCGCCTGCGTCGTCGCGGCCTGCTGCGCCAGCGCGAAGGGATGCTGCGTGTAGACGGGCACCACCGCCGTCCCCAGCTCGATGCGCGACGTGCGCGCGCCCGCGAGCGCGATCACGGTCAGCGCGTCGGCGCCGAAGACGTGGTTCAGCCAGGCGCTCTCGAAGCCGTCCTCCTCGCACGCGACGATCTCGCGCACCTGCGCGTCGAGGGTCGCCGCGGGCCCGGCGGCATCGCTCGTTGTCAGTCCGATGCGCATGGCTACAGCCCCTTCAGGAAGGCGATCAACTCCGCGTTGACCTCGGCCGGACGCTCCTGCTGCGTCCAGTGCCCGCAGCCGGGCAGCATCACCAGCTTCCGCATGTCCGGCACGAGCTGCTTCATCGGCTCCACCGACGTGAAGCGCATCACGCCGTCCTTCTCGCCGGCGATGAAGAGCGCGGGTTGCTGGACCTTCGCGGCGGCGAGCTGTGGTGTCAGCTCCCAGTTGCGGTCGAAGTTGCGATACCAGTTGAGCGGCCCGCGGAAGCCGGTCCGCGCGAACTCGCCCGCAAAGTAGTCGAGGTCCGCCTCGGTGAGCCACGGCGGCAGGCGCTTCGGCTCCGGCAGGCCGTCGAGGAACTTCGCGTCCGGCGGTTTCTGCCAGAAGTTGCCGCCCGTCTCCTCCAGATCGCCCGAGGCGGTGTAGAGGAAGACACGCAGCGACCTGCGGACGTCGGCCTCGAGCTCGGCCTCCGCCACGCCGGGCGTCTGGAAGTAGATGATGTAGAAGAACTGGTTGGCGAAGACCTGGCGCATCATCTGCAGCGGCGGCAGCGGTCCGCGCCCCATGTAGGGCACGCTGAGCGCGGCGACGGCCGGGAAGCGCTCCGGGTAGAGTAGCGCGCAGTGCCACGCGACCGGCGACCCCCAGTCGTGGCCCACGACCACCGCCGTGTCCTCGCCGAGGGCGTCGAGGACACCCACGGCGTCGGCGGTGAGGTGGAGCATGTCGTAGTCCTCGATGGCGGCCGGCGCGTCCGTGCGCCCGTAGCCGCGCTGATCCGGGGCGACGGCGTGATAGCCCGCGGCGGCGAGCGCCGGCAACTGATGCCGCCACGAGTACCACGACTCGGGGAACCCGTGCAGCAGCAGCACGAGCGGCCCCTCGCCCGCTTCGGCGAGGTGCATGCTGATGCCGTTGGCCTGGATCGTGCGGTGGGTGATCTCGCCCGGCTGCGTCGCCATGCGCCTCCTGCCGGCGGTGTCCGGCCAAGGGGCACTATCGTGCATGGTGCGGGTTCGCTCAAGCTCCGGGTGACCGCTTCGCGCTCCGCGCGTCTCGCCTCCATATCGATTGTTACACTCGGCCAATGAGCGGGACCGGCCCCGGACGTAGGGGACGCCGGCGGCGCGGCGGCACGCCTCGCCGCGCGCTGGACGCGACGTACCGCGGCGCCGACAGCATCATCGACCGTGGGCAGCGGCGGGCGTTCCGCGTGCTCTGGCTGTTCCTGCCGGAGACGTCGATCGCCCGCAGCCCGCGCTTCCAGCAGATCATGGCCTCGCGCTTCTTCTCCGACGCCGGGCAGCAGGCGGTGATGTACGGGGCGCTGATCGCCGTGGTGCGCGCCAGCGGGTCCGCGCTCGATGCCGCGCTCGTCGGGGTGGCGGCGATCCTGCCGCCGGCGCTGTTCAGCCTCTACGGGGGCGCCGTCGCCGATGCGTTGCCGAAGCGCGTCGCGCTCGCCGCGGCGTACAACCTGCAGGCCGTGCTCTGCTTCGCGGTGCCGATCGCCTTCGGTACGGAGCTGAAGTCGGTCGTCCTGCTCGTGTTCGCGGTCAACCTGCTGGGCCAGGTCTCGGGCCCGACGGAGTCCGCGGTGCTGCCGCTCGTCGCGTCGGACCGGCAGCTCGCGAGCGCGGCCTCGCTCGTGTCGCTGGCGTCGAACCTGGGCACGGCGTTCGGCACGGCGCTCCTGGCACCGGTACTGGTGCGCATCTTCGGGGTGCGGCCGGTGTTCTACATCTCCGGCGTGTTCCTGTTCCTCGCCGCCAGCCGCGTCTTCGACCTGACGACACGGCAGCAGCGGCGCAAGCTCAACTGGCGCTCGCCGAACGCCGATGCGCGGGCGACCGTGCGCTGGCTGCTGAGCGAGCCGGCGGTGGGCACGATGATCGTCGTGGCGGCGCTCGCCGGCACCGAGACCATCGTCATCCAGACGCTGGCGCCGCGTTATGTGCAGTCCGCGTTGCACGTCAACCCCGCGGACTCGGTCTACGTCTTCGCGCCATCGGCCGTCGGCCTCGGGCTGGCGCTGCTGGCGGGCCCGCTGCTGATTCGCCTGGCGGGGGAGCGGGTCGCCGCGCTCGGGGGATTCCTCATCACGGCGGCGATGCTGGGCCTGCTGGGCTTCGTCGGCCCCAACCTCGCGGCGGCGCTGGACCCGGTGAACCCGCTGCGGCTGGCGTCGGGCCTCGGCGTCAGCATGAGCGCGGAGCTGCGGACGGCCGGCCTGCTGGCGCTGCCGCTGGGCTTCGGGTTGTCGCTGACGATGCTGTCCGTGCAGACGTACATCAACCGGCGCGTCCCGTTGTCCTACCAGGGGCGTGCCTTCGCGCTGCAGAGCATGCTCAAGAACGCCTCGGCCATCGGGCCGCTGCTGGCACTCGGCGCCGCCGCGTCGATCTTCGGGGTGCGGCCGGTGCTGATCGCGTCGCCGGTGGTGCTGCTGGCGCTGGCCGTCGCGCTGGTGCGGCTCAGCTTCCGCCTCTCGCACCGGGCGCAGCCTTCGAATCTCGAGGTGCTCGCGACGTTCTGGGAGGAACCGGTCCCGTCAGGCGCCGCGCGACGGGCGGCGCAGGAGCCGGAAGCCTGACACGACAGCGAACATCAGCCCGCAGAGCGCCGCCGTCACGGCGACGCCCTGCGCCGGCCCGGCGCCGACCAGCACCCTGCCCTGCGCCCACGGGATCACGAGGCCGCCGGCGTTGCCGAGCGTGACCACGGCCGCCGTGTCGTGGGCCAGTCCCGCCCTCGAGACGATAGCGACCGTCGCCGGCCACACCGGCCCCAGGCACAGTCCCGCGCCGAACGCACAGACGGCGCTGAGCGCGAGATCGCCCGCAGCGAGCGACAGCGCCAGGCTCGAGAGGCCGGCGCCAGCGGCGGAGACCGCGAGCAGCAGCGTCGCATCGTGCTTACGCGCGAAGTACACGCCCGCGAGCACGCGCCCGATGCCGAGCGCCAGCCAGAAGCCCGCCGTCAGCACCGCCGCCGTGAAGACGCCAGCGTGCGCCGACGCGCGCGCGTACGACGACACCCACGACCCCAGGCCGAACTCGGCGCCGACGTACATGAACAGCACGGCGCCCATCACGAGCGTCACGGGGCTCGTCGGGAAGCGAAAGGCTGCGACATCCTCGGCTGCCTCCGCCGTGGCCGGCGGGGGCAAGGGGTCCGGCGCCCGCAGGAGCCCCAGCAGCGCGACCGCCGCCACCGCCGCGATGCCCGCGTACACGATCGCCCGGTCGCCGCTCGTCGCGAGCAGGCCGCCGGCCCAGAGCGGCCCGACGATCGCGCCGAGGGCGAAGAACAGGTTGAGGTTGTTGACGGCGGTCGGCACATCGCGGGCGCCGCGTGAGATCAGGATGTGCAGCCCCGCGACGACCAGGCCATCGCCCGTGCCCAGCACGACCGCGCCAGCGAGCGCCAGCGGCCAGGACGGCGCCAGCCCGAGCGACAGCGCCCCGGCGATGATCAGCGCCAGGCCACCGGCGCCGAGCAGGCGGCTGCTGCGCCTGTGCAGCGCGACGGCCACGACCGACGACGCCGAGATCGAGCCGAAGAAGAAGGCCGTCAGCAGAAGGCCGGCCGTGTCGAGCGACACGCCGAGGCCGCGGGCGAGGAACGGCATCGCCGGCCCGAACGTGGCCCCGTAGAGGCCGACGCAGGCGAGCGCCAGGAACGCCGATCCCTGCAAGAGCCGGGGCGCCGGCGCCGGAGATGCCGTCGTGGTGCCGGCGTCCGGCGCCATGCGTTGCGTCCTTTCTGGCGGCCGTGCGTCCGGCGGCCTGCCGCCGTCGCACGGTATCCGCTGCGGGCTCTGTCGGACAGGGCATTGGGCCGTCGCCCGTGACGCCGGACCCTCGGGCGCTGGCCCCGCGTCGCGCGTATCCTGCAGCCATGCCCGAGCTGCCGGAAGTCGAGACCGTCCGGCGCGACCTGGAAGCGCGCGTGGTCGGCCGCACGATCACGTCGTGCCGCGTCTCGCCCGATGCGCCGCGCCTCGTGCAGATCGTCGCGCCCGCCGAGTTCTGCCGCGAGCTGACCGGCCGCCGCATCGACGGGCTGCGCCGCCGCGGCAAGTACCTGATCGTCGACCTCGACGACGGCCGCGCGTGGGTGATGCACCGGCGCATGTCGGGCAACGTGCTGTATCGCCGGCCGGCGGACCCGCCCGACGAGTACACGCGCGCTGTCTTCGGCCTCGACGACGGGCACGAGCTCCGCTGGACGGACCTGCGCAAGTTCGGGACGATGTGGCTCGTCGAAGACGCGACGATGGTGATGGAGGCGCTCGGCCCGGAGCCGCTCGACGCGGCGTTCACGCCGGACGTCCTGCGGGCACGCGCCGGCAGGCGCTCCGCGCCGATCAAGTCGGTGCTGCTCGACCAGACGGTGCTCGCCGGCCTGGGCAACCTCTACACCGACGAGGCGCTGCACGACGCGGGCATCCACCCGCTGCGCCCCGCAAACCGGCTCAAGCGCGCCGACTTCGAGCGCCTGCACGCGGGCATCGTGCGGGCGCTGCGCATGGGCATCGACGGGCGCGGCAGCAGCCTCGGTACGACGCTGCGCGACCACATCAACGTCGATGGCGCGCCCGGCTCGAACCAGGAACGGGTGCAGGCCTACGGGCGGGAGGGCGCGCCCTGCTACCGCTGCGGCAGGCCGATGCGGCGGATCAAGGTCGGCGGCCGGAGCAGCGTCTTCTGCCCCGGGTGCCAGCCCGCGCCCCGCGGCCGTCGCGTCCGGGGGCGGTGAGGCGCCGCGGCGAGCTACATCCTCGACCCGGGCGGCGACATGGGGCCGCCCCTACAGCCGATCGACCGCCGGGCTGGGCGCGAGGCGGCGCTGCTACGCGTGGGCCGCGGCCTCGCGCGCCTTCTGCGCCTCCGCGATCACCTTCTGGGCGATGTGCTGCGGCACTTCCTCGTAGTGGTCGAACTGCATCTCGAAGCTGCCGCGCCCCTGCGTGATCGAGCGGAGGTCCGTCGCGTAGCGCAGGACGTCGGCGAGCGGCGCCTCGGCGTCGATGATCGTCATACCGCCGTCGTCGGGGCTCATGCCGTGCACCTTCGCGCGTTTGCCGTTCAGGTCGCTCATCACGTCGCCGGTGTTCGACTCGGGCACGCGGATCCGCATCGCCACGATCGGTTCCAGAAGCACGGGGTTGGCTTTCAGCGCGCCCTGCTTCAGCGCCTGCGACCCGGCGAGCTTGAACGCCATCTCGGATGAGTCGACCGGGTGCTCCTTGCCGTCGAACAGTGTGACGCGCACGTCGACCATCGGGAAGTGTGCGAGCGCGCCCTCATGCATCGCCTCGGCGACGCCCTTCTCGACGGCGGGGATGTAGTTTCGCGGCACCGCGCCGCCGACCACCTTATCGACGAACTGGAAGCCGCCGCCCCTGTTCGGCTCGACCTTGATCGACACGCGCGCGTACTGGCCGTGGCCGCCGGTCTGCTTCTTGTGGATGTACTCGGAGTCGACGCTCGTCGTCACGGTCTCGCGGTAGGGGACGCGGGGCGCGTGCAGGTCGACCTCGACGCCGAACTTGCGCTTCATGCGCTCCGCGGCGACCTCGACGTGCGCTTCACCCATGCCGGAGATGATCGTCTCTCCGGTCATCTCGTCGCGCCGGACGACGAGGGTGGGGTCCTCCTCGGCGATGCGCTGGAGCGACGGGCCGAGCTTGTCGACATCGGCTTTGCCCTTCGGCGTCACGGCGACGTTGAAGGGCGGACGCGGGAAGCGGACCGGCGGCAGCTTCAGCGGGTGTTCCCTGGTGCAGAGCGTGTCGCCCGTGACCGTGTGCGCGAGCTTTGCCAGCGCGCCGATGTCGCCGGCGACGAGCGATGGCACGTGCTCCTGCGTCTTCCCCCTGAGCGCGATGAGCTGGCCCACGCGCTCATCGCTCTCCTGGTTGGCGTTCCAGACGTGCGAGTCACCCCGCAGGGTGCCCGAGAGGACGCGCAGGTACGTCAGCTTGCCCACGAACGGGTCCGCGGCCGTCTTGAAGACCAGTGCGGCGAGCGGCCCGGCCGGTCCCGCCGCGAGCGTCTCCTCGCCGGAGCGTCCCTGGGCCCGTCGCGGCGGGACGTCGGCCGGTGACGGGCCATACGCCACCAGCGCATCGAGGAACCGGGCGATGCCGATGTTCTTCGTCGATGAGCCGGCGAAGACGGGGTACGTCGCCCCGCTCGCGATCCCCTTGCGGAGGGCGCCCGTCAGCTCGTCCTCGCTCAGCGCCTCGCCGTCCAGGTACTTCGCCAGCACGTCATCGTCGGCCTCGCAGACGGCCTCGACGAGCTGCTCGCGCGCCGCCTCCACCGCCTCCGCCAGGTCTGCCGGCACCTCCGCGGCGGTGGCCTTCTCGCCCATGTATGCCGTCCGCCGCAACAGGTCCACCACACCGGCGAAGCTGTCCTGCGAGCCAATCGGCAGCGCCAGGGGTGCGATGCGCTTGCCGTACCTCGCCTGGAGCTGGGCGATGGCCTGGGCGTAGTTGGCGTTCTCCCGGTCCATGCGGTTGACGAGGATGACCCGCGGCAGGCCCGCCTCGTCGGCGTGCATCCACGCCTGCTCCGTGCCGACCTGCACCCCGCCGACCGCGTCCACGACGACGACGCCGAGGTCGGCGGCGGCGATGCCGCTCTTCACCTCGCCGACGAAGTCCGCGTAGCCCGGACAATCGATGATGTTGATCTTGTGGTGCGCCCATTCGCAGGGGATGAGCGAGAGACTCAGGCTGATCTTGCGCTTCACCTCGTCCGGCTCGAAGTCGGAGATCGCCGTACCGTCGTCGACGCGGCCCATGCGCGTGGTCGCGCCGCTGAGGAACGCGGCCGCCTCGGCCAGGGAGGTCTTGCCGGTGCCGCCGTGGCCCACAAGGACGACGTTTCGGATCTGCTCTGTCTTGTACTCGTTCATGCCCAGATACGACTCCTGGATACAGCGCCCGGGGCCTGCCGGTACCCGAAGGGAACGGTGTGGAACCGGATCATACAACCGTGGGCACGGAGCCGGAAGAGATGGAGTTGCTCCCGCGGGGACCCGGCGCCGCCCCTGCCCTCGGCGGGCACCGCCCCGCGACGGGCGACCATCGCCTACCAGTCCGGTACGTTCTCCCTGAGGTCGGGCGTGTCGCTGAGCCGGCGCTGGTGCGAGCCGTCCCGGTCCATGAGGTACAAGTCCGGATTGCCGTCGCGGTCGGAGATGAACACCATCGTCCGGTCGTCGGGCGAGGCGTTGGCGTAGTCGTCGCGGGCGTCCGTGGTGGTGAGCGCCACGTCGTGGGCGCCGCTCGTGTCCGGGTCCGACATGTTGTGGGCGAAGATGTTGAGCTTGCCGCTCGGCCCGGGCGCCGCGTACGTGAGCCGCGTGCCGTCGCGCGAGAAGTGCGGGCACACGTCGGGCCCCTTCGTCGCGATCCGCACGCGCACCTGCAGGGTGGCCACGTCGACGGAGTAGATGTGGGCGTTGCCGTAGGCCTGCCCCGTCCCCTCGTCCTTCTCGATGGCCGAGAAGTACACCTCGCGGCCGTCGCGCGTCCATGACGGGAACTCGGCGAAGGAATAGGGCCCGGCGAGCTGGCGCTGGTGCGTGCCATCCGCGTCCATGCGCCAGACCGTCCAGCCGTCGGTGGACTGCCGCACGTAGGCGACGGTCTTGCCGTCCGGCGAATACCTGGGGCTGTACTCGCCGGCGTCCGGCGTGTCAGTGAGAGGCCGGGCGTCTCCGCCGGACCGGTCCATGGTGTAGATGTCCGTCTGCGCCTGTCCGTCGCGGTTGGAGACGAAGATGATCCGCCGGCGGTCCAGCGACCACGCCGGGTTCCCGTCGAACTTCGTCCCGTGTGTGATCTGCGTGGTGGCGCCGGACGAGGGGTCGATCGTGTAGACGTTCACGGTCTCGCCGCGCGCCGCCTCGTAGACGATGAGCGCGCGCGGGCCGCCGCCGCCGCATGCGAACACCGATCCCGCCACCGCGATCAGCGCGCAGAGGGCGACTCGAGCGCTCGGGCCGCTGGTACGGTGGCGGCCGGGCCGGCCGGCCGTGACCGTCGTGCGCAAGCGGGCGTCCTCCTCGCTACATGCGCTCCGGCGCCGACACGCCCATCAAGCCGAGGGCGCGCGCGAGCGTCAGCCGGGCGGCGCCGCAGAGCTTCAGCCGCGCCGCGGACAGCGGCCGCGCGTCGGCGTCGAGCACGCGGCACTCCGTGTAGAAGGCGTGGAACGCCGTCGCGAGGTCCTGCGCGTAGTGGGGCAGGTGGTGCGGCTCTTTGCTGCGGGCCATCATCTGGACCAGTTCCGGGAGCTGGAGCATCTTGCGCACCAGGTCGAGTTCCGCCGGATGGGCGAGCAGCGCGACGTCGCCGCCCTCCGCCGAGAAGCCGCGCTCGGCGGCGTTCGCGAGGATGCCGGCGATGCGGGCGTGCGCGTACTGCACGTAGTACACGGGGTTTTCGGCCGCCTGCTTCTTCGCCAGCTCGAGGTCAAACTCCATCTGGCTGTCCGCCGACCGCGCAAGGAAGAAGAAGCGCGCCGCATCGACTCCGACCTCGTCGACGACGTCGCGCATCAGCACGAGGTTGCCCGCGCGCTTGGAGAGCCGCACCAGCTCATCGCCGCGGCGGAAGCTCACGAGCTGATAGATGATGATGTCGAGGTGGTCCGGGTCGACGCCGATCGCCTCGACGGCGGCCTTCATGCGTGAGACGTGGCCCTGGTGGTCGGCGCCCCAGATGTCGATCACGAGGTCGAAGGCGCGCCGCGCGAACTTGTCGTAGTGGTAGGCGATGTCTGAGGCGAAGTACGTCGGCTTGCCGGTGCTGCGAATGACGACGTTGTCCTTGTCCTCGCCCAGCTCGGTCGAGGCGAACCAGAGCGCGCCTTCCTTCTCGACGAGGTAGCCCTTGCCGCGCAGCGTCCGCATCGCGGCGTCGTAGGCGTTGCCGGCGCCGCCCGGCTCGTCCTGGTACAGCGAGCGCTCGCGGAACCACTCGTCGTAGCGGACGCCGAGGCGCTTCATGTCCTCTTCGATCTGCTCGACCATCAGGTCGATGCCGCGGAGGACCAGCTCCTCGGGGGGTGCGCCGATGCTGGCGTCGGCGTACCGCGCGCCCAGTTCGTCCTTCAGCCGACGGGCCAGGTCGACCATGTATTCGCCCGGATATCCGTCGGCGGGAATCTCGACGTCCCTGCCGAACAACTGCTGGTAGCGCGCCAGCAGGGTGCGGCCGAAGACGTCGGTCTGCGTGCCGGCGTCGTTGACGAGGTACTCGCGCTCGACCTGGTATCCGGCGGCCTGGAGCACGGACGCGAGCACGTCGCCGATCGCGGCGCCGCGGCCGTTGCCGGCGGTCAGCGGCCCGGTGGGGTTGGCGCTGACGAACTCGACCTGCACGCGCTTGCCGCCGCCCAGCGCGACGTCGCCGAACGCCGGGCCGGCCGCGATGATGGCATCGACCTGGCTCGCCAGCCACGCTTCCGACAGGCGGAAGTTGATGAAGCCCGGGGGCGCCGGCTCCGCCGCGGCGACGGCGCCGCTCGCCGGCAGTCTGCCGGCCAGGCGCCGGGCGATCTCCAGCGGGTCTGCCCGGGCGGCGCGCGCGAGGCGCAGCGGCAGGCTCGTCGCGTAGTCGCCGTGCTCTGGCCGGGCGGGCCGTTCGATGGTGACCTCTGGCAGCACGACCCGCGGCAGCTCGCCGTGGTCCATCGCCGCGCGCGCCGCTGTCTCCACCATCGCCGAGAGATCGTCGCGGATCATGATGCGGTCCAAATGGAAAGGCGCGCTCTCCGATCGGCCCGGGGACATCGTCCACGGCGGCGCGCGCCCGTTCGATAACGCCGGCAGCGTAGCGCATGCCCGCGGCGCGCGCCACGAAGCTGTGTACCGCGCCGTCCGGCTTCGCCGGATGCACAGCCGGGGGCGGCTGTGCTCCACGCCCTGCGGGCACGCACGGCGTGCGTGTCGTTAGCGCGCGATTGTCCCGTTCGGCTGGGCGGGCGCGGCGGTCTTCGCCGCCGCGACCTGCTGCTTGTAGAGGGCGCCGTTCAGGTAGGCGAACACGCCATCGGGGTTGTCCTGCCCGGGCGCCACCCAGACATGCATCATCCACTTCAGGCTCGGCGTGAAGGTGCCACCCTTCGCCGCGCAGCTCGCGGCGGTCTCTCCCTCGCTCGCGCTCTTGAGGCCGACGAGGCAGAGGCCGTTGTGCTCGTGCCAGAGCGCCAGGTTGCCGGCCCAGGTGTTCGTGGGCGGCGCGCTGGCGGTGACGCCGCCGACGCCGGGCACCATCAGGTACCAGACGCCGACGAGCTTCGCGGTGCCGCTGTTGTCGATCGTGCTGAACAGGAGCCCGCTCGGGCGGTTTGGGTCGAAGACGCCGCTGCGGATCACGGCGTAGTTGAGCCAGTGCTCTCCCATGTAGGGCACATCGCTCGTGGTGCGGACGTAGCCGGCGGCCTTCGCCGCGTCCGGCGTCGGGTACTTGAGCGCGACCTGGTGCACCTCCTCGAGCTGCTGGCGCAGTTTCGGGATGTCGGCGAGCGTCATCGTGCCGGGCGGAAACAGCGGCAGCAACTGCGCGTCCGTCAGCGTCACGATCTGCGTGTAGGTCGGCTGCTTGCCCTTGTCGTGCGCGCTGTGGCCGCTGCCATCCGCACCCTGAAGCAGGGCGCCGGGGACGTTTGCCGCCGCGGTCGGCGCGGCGCCCGGGGCCAGGCCGTTCTGCTGCAAGCCCTGCACGATGCCGCCGGACTCGGCCGTGGTGCCGGCACCGTGGTTGTGCACGGGCGCGGCCGTCGTCGGGGTGGCGTGGCTGTGGCCGATCGTCGCGCCGGACGCCGCCAGGTAGGTGATCGACGCAACCGCGACGGCCGCCGTCAGCACCCACGCCGCCGTGACCGGCACGACGCGCCGGAGGAGCTCGCGGCGCGTCTCGATGCCGCGGAACGCCGAGATGCTGAGGCCGATGAGCGTGCTGAGGCCGGCGAGCACGAGGCCGACCGCCACCACCACGTGGCCCGGGTTCGAGAAGCTCAGCAGGGACTCCTCGGCCGCGCTGTGGTTGTGACGGTAGGCGTCTACGGCGAGCCCGATGAAGACGATGACCGTGCCGGACGCGGCCAGCGCGAACCACGTCGTCAGCGAGCGCAGGAGCGCGAGGTTCATCGAACGCTCGCGCAGCGAGGGGGTGTGTTCGGTGTGTCCGAACCGGTCCATCGTCGTCATGGCCGCGTCCCTACCTTCCGGATGCGCCAGCTCCCGGCGTCCCCGCCACCGGACGCAGGTACGCGGCGATCATCTCCGCGCACGTGTCCCGGTATGTGTCCGCATCCTCGCCGCCGGTCAGGACGAACGCCTGGTAGACGGCGATGCTCACGATCCCCTCGATCAGGCGCGTCGTGACGACGGGGTCGCACGGCCGCACCTGGCCGCGCTCGACGGCAGCGGCGAGCTCGCGGGCGACCGGGCGGTTGCGCACTTCAGCCGCCGCCTGCATCCCGCGCGTCAGTTCTGTGTCCGGGTCCAGGTTGATCACGGCGATCCGGACGAGGTCGCGGTTCGCCGAGCAGGCGGCGAAGATCTCGCGCACGCGGCGGCGGACGGTCTCGTCCATCGAAGCCTGCGGGGGGACGGCGCGCACCGCGCCCGCGATCAGCTCGGCAAGGCGCTGGTTGAGGGCGGCGAAGACGGCCTCCTTCGACGGGTAGTACAGGTAGATCGTGCCGAGGGCGATCCCCGCCTCTTCGGCGATGTCGGCGATCGTCGTGCCGCGGAAGCCGCGGGTCGCGAAGACACGCCGCGCCGCCGCGAGGATCTCCTCGCGCCGTGCTGCCTTCGCCAACTCCGCGCGCTGGCCGCGGTCCAGGACGGGTGCTGCCGCCATCGGGCTCCGCTCGCTGAATTTCGTTCATTCTCGTCGCAGCGGCCAGCCATGTCAATGATCCAACCTGGCCCGCGTCCGCCGAGGTACGTAGGGGGGTGTTGCCGGCGGCGACGGGGACGGAGGCGCGGGAGCGGCCGTACGGCCCGCAGGGGGTAGAATCAGCCGGCGGGCCCGTAGCTCAGCGGCAGAGCACCCGGCTCATAACCGGTGGCGCGCAGGTTCGAATCCTGCCGGGCCCACCACACCACTTCGTCACAGGCGGCGGCCCCCGCCTCCACCCAGCCGGCCGTAGGTGCCCGCCCCCCTCTCTTGGTCGGAAGCCCGCCGCCACCAGCGAAACACGTCGGTGCCTGCCGATACGTGAGTGGGCTGGCGGCGCCTCGCGCCGCATGGCCGCTGAGCCATTGAGGGCATGTCTCGGCCACGCGAAGGAGACGCAGGCGATGCTGATTCTGACCAGGAAGGTAGACCAGGGGATCGTGATCTCGGGCAACATCCTCGTGCGGGTGCTCGGGGTCGAGCGCGACCGGGTGAAGATCGGCATCAGCGCGCCCGGCGAAGTCACGGTGCTGCGCCAGGAACTGTGGCACGAGGGCGAGGGCGACAAGCCGTTCGAGCGGCGCGAGCCCAGGTCGCACGCGTCCGGGATGTGACGGCGGGCCACGCGTCTGGCGCCGCCAGAAGGCCGCCCACGCGGGCGGCTTTCCGCACGAGATTGCGGCCAGGATCCGGCGGCGTTGTGGTCAGTGGCGCGCCACGACGGTGAGGCGCGGCGCGGCGTGACCTGCGCAGGTGTGTCCGCCACCCTCGATCACTTCGAACGCCGGGCGCGACGCGACGCGCTCGGCGACCGCGACCTGCTCGCCGTCCTGTGACATCGACACACGCGCGCGCTCCCAGACGAGCGCCGCGCGGGCGACGTCGGCGGCATTGGTGGCCGACGCGTCATCGTCCCGGACCGCCGTGACGAAGATCTCCGCCGCCGCGGCGGCGCGGTCCCGCACCTGATCGACCGGATGCTCGCTCACGGTTTCGGCCCACTGGCCGGCGTACTTCGGGCCGCGATGCCGGCCGCTCGCCTGGATGAGCAGCGGCGCTTCGCGGTCGAGCGGCCGCAGCACGATCGTGCGTGCGTCGCAGCCGACCACGAGCTCGTGCCGCAGTGCCGGCTCGACGAGGCTGATGTCGATGCGCGCGACGGGGCCGCCATCGAACCAGAGCGTCAGCAGGGCCACGTCCGCGACGCCGCTCTCGTCGTCGACGCGCGGGGTCAGCGCGCTGACGGCGGACGGCGGCCCGCCGGCGATCGCGAGCACCCGGCCGATATCGGCGATCGCCAGCGCGTCGAGCGGCGCATCGCCCGCGAAGCCGGTGCGTAGCGCGCGCAGGTAGCGCGGGCGCCAGAGCGGGTTTGCGCCCGAGGTCATCTTGCGGACGAACTGGACCTGTTCGTCGCCGAGCGTACCGCCGTCAAAAACGATCGCGCGGCCGCGGCGGCGGGAGAGGTCTTCGAGCGCCATGATCTGCTTTGAACTCAGCGCCGGTGCGCCAGCGACGAAGACGTGCCGCCCGGCGATCACCGCGCGCCGTACCGCGCCCGCCAGGTCCGCTACGGGTGGGACGAAGACGAAGCCATCGACGTCCCCGCGCGAGAGCCCTGCCAGAAACTCCTCGTCGCCGGGCGCGATGCGGTCGAGCGTGACGCCTTCGACGCCTCGCAGCGCCCTGGCCCAGCGGTCCGCCTCCGGGCCGGTGCCGGCGAGCGTCAGCGCGATTGGCCGCGGTGCCGGTGTGGCTTCCATCACGCGGCGTCCTGCAGTTCCTGGGTGAGGGCGGTGCGCAGACGGCGGATCGCGCGGTGCCGTAGCTGCGACGCCCGCGACTCGGAGATGCCCAGCGCCTGGCCAATGCTCTTCAGCGACTGCGATTTCATGTAGTACAGCCGGACGATCACGCGTTCGCGGTCCGGCAGCAGCTCGACGGCTTCCGCGAGCTTGACGCGCACCATAGTCTCCTCGGCGACGCTGTCGGGGTCGATGTTCGGGTCATCGTCCGCCATCTCCCAGAGCTTTTCGGTGTTGCCGCTGGCCGCGGTCTCGGCAAGGCTGTCCAGGGAGATGACCCTGAGGTTGCTCGTACGCAGCGAATGGACGAAGTCCGCGGGCGCGATGCCCATGTGGGCGGCCAGCTCGTTGCGCGTCGGCGCCCGGCCGAGTTTCGCGTGGAGGGCCGCCGTCGCCTTCTCGAGGTCGCTGCCGAACTTCTGCAGCGAACGGGGCAGGGGGTGCGTGGCGCGGATCGCATCGAGGATCGAGCCGCGGATGCGGGGGAGCGCGTAGGTCGAGAACTTCGCGCCCTTGTCGGGGTCGAACGCGTGGTACGCCTCGATGAGCCCCTGTACGCCGCAGGAGACCATGTCCTCGTACTGCAGGATGCCGGCGCTCGTGCTGCCCACGGCGATGCGGTTCACGGCGTGCCGCACGAGCGGCATGTACTCCTTGATGATCCTGGTGAGGTTGGCATCCGAGAAGAGGTCCTGGTCCGCCGGCAGGGCCAACGCTGGCGCGTCGTCGCCGGCGTCATCGCGGGCCGAGTTGTTCGCATCCACAGCGGCGGGCGCCTTGGGCATCGATCCTCCAGGCAGGAACCGGTACAGCGACGCCGTCGCAGGCGTGTCGGTCAACGAGGTGCAGTATTGTGGCTGGCTTGCGGATCTCCCATGCGGCAGCGCCCCTGTGGCGGCGCGCGGCTCCCCGTATTGCGCCGCTGAATCCACGTAGGGGAGCGGGCATCGTGCGCATGGCGCGGCGCACGGCGCGCGGGCTGGCGCAGGCAAGCGATCTGCCGCAAACGGGGGGAGCGTTGGTAGCGCCAGCGGGATTCGAACCCGCGATCTCCGCCTTGAAAGGGCGGCGTCCTGGGCCTCTAGACGATGGCGCCTCGCCGCGCAGTATAGCGGCGGCCCGCGTGCGGCGGCCATCGGCGCGGTTGGCCGAAGGTGCGGCCCGCGCCACAATGGCCGTCGTGGACGAGCGTCTTCCGATCATCGTCGGCGTGGGCCAGGTGACGCAGCGCCCCGGCACGGAGCGCCCGCGCGAGCCGCTCGCGCTGATGGCGGAGGCGGCGCGCCTCGCCGAGGCCGACGCGGGCGCGCCGGGGCTGCTCCGGCGGCTCGACTCGCTGCGTGTCGTCAACATCATCTCGTGGCCCTCGAAGGACCCGCCCGCCGACCTCTCGCGGGCGCTCGGCGCGACGCCGCGCGAGCTGATCTACACGCACATTGGCGGCAACACGCCGCAGTGGCAGGTCAACGAGGCGGCGGACGGCATCCACCGCGGCGACATCGACCTCGCGCTCATCGCGGGCGCCGAGGCCGTCTACTCCGCGCGGCGGGCGCGCGCGCAGCAGGTGGACCTCGGCTGGTCGCCCCGGGGCAACCCTGTGCCGAACGCCGGCGACCCGCGTCCGGGCGTCAACGCCGTCGAGGCGGCGCACGGCGCGATGCTCCCCACGCGCATCTATCCGCTGTTCGAGAACGCGCTCCGCGCGCACTACGGGCACTCGCTCGACGCGCACCGCGCCGCGCTCGGCGCGCTGTGCGAGAAGCTCTCTGCCGTCGCCGCGCGCAACCCGCTCGCCTGGTTTCGCGAGCCGAAGCAGGCCGGCGAGATCGCGACGGTGGACGCGTCGAACCGCTACATCGCGTTCCCCTACCCGAAGTACATGAACGCCATCATCGATGTTGACCAGGGTGCGGCCCTGATCCTGACGAGCGTCGGCGCGGCGCGGCAGCTCGGGGTACCGGAGGAACGCTGGGTGTACCTCCGCGGCTGCGGCGACGCGACGGACCACTGGTCCGTGAGCGAGCGCGTCAACTACCACAGCTCTCCCGCGATCCGTGCGGCAGGGCGCCGCGCGATCGAGATGGCGGGCGTCGGCATCGACGGTATCGCCCTGTTCGACCTCTATAGCTGCTTCCCCTCCGCCCTGCAGATCGCCCGTGACGCCCTAGGGATCGGGTGCGACGACCCGCGTCCGCTCACGGTGACGGGCGGCCTGCCGTACTTCGGCGGCCCGGGCAACAACTACGTCACGCACAGCATCGCCACGATGGTCGAGCGCCTGCGTGCGGCGCCGGGCAGCTTCGGCCTCGTCACGGCGAACGGCTGGTACGTCACGAAGCACGCCGCCGGCGTCTATTCGACCGAGCCGCCGCGGCAGCCCTGGCAGCGCAGCGACCCCGCCCTCGACCAGGAGGCCATCGACGCGGAGCCGCACCCCGCGTTCGCGGATGCGCCTTCGGGTGTGGCCACGGTCGAAACGTACACCGTGCTGTTTGACCGCGACGGCCAGCCAGAGCGCGGCATCGTCATCGGCCGCCTCGCCGACGGGCGCCGCTTCATCGCCAACACGCCGGCCGACCGAGCGGTGCTCGAACGGATGACGGTCGTCGAGATGCAGGGCGCGCCCGGGCGCGTTGCCCGGGCGGCCGACGGCACGACGAACGTGTTCACGCCGGCATGAGGTCTGGTGTACACGCGCGGGGGTCGGCCGGGTGTTAACCCGCGTCAGGGCCCGGCGCGCCGATCTGGCAGGCCTCCGGACGCGAAGCGAGCCGGGATGCGCATCATGCGGGGTTGGCGCACCCGGCTCACTTGTTGGAACCGCTCGAAACGGGGGAGCATGTCCCGGGCGATCCCTGCCTTGCCACTCTAGCAGCGAACTGTTAAGCACGTGCTAAATCGGGGTGAACACTTCGTGCGGCGGGAGAGCGGCAGGGCTGCCTTGAAGATCGATGATTCTGCACGGGCCGGGCACTGGAGGGTCGAAGGTCGAAGGTCGAAGGTCGAAGGTCGAAGGTGCATGTCGAGCAGTCGGAGCACAACCCCGCGCGGGCTGAAAAGCCCGCGCTACGACGGGCCTGAATCGGGCGCTGAGCGCGCAGCGCCACGCGAGCTGAACGCCGCGCTCCGAGGGGCCGTAGCAGGCGGTGGGCGCGCAACCCCGCGCGGGCTGAAAAGCCCGCGCTCCGAGGGGCCGTAGCAGGCGGTGGGCATGCAACCCCGCGCGGGCTGGAAGGCCCGCGCTCCGAGGGATCCGCGTTACGAGGGGCGCGCAGCGGGCGGTGAGCGCGCAACCCCGCGCGGGCTGGAAGGCCCGCGCTCCGAGGGATCCGCGTTACGAGGGGCGCGCAGCGGGCGGTGAGCGCGCAGCGCCACGCGGGTTGAACGCCGCGCTCCGAGGGGCCGTAGCAGGCGGTGGGCGCGCAACCCCGCGCGGGCTGAAAAGCCGCGCTCCGAGGGGCCGTAGCAGGCGGTGGGCATGCAACCCCGCACGGGCTGGAAGGCCCGCGCTCCGAGGGATCCGCGCTACGAGGGGCGCGCAGCGGGCGGTGGGCGCGCAGCGCCACGCGGGTTGAAAGCCGCGCTCCGAGGGGCCGTAGCAGGCGGTGGGCATGCAACCCCGCGCGGGCTGGAAGGCCCGCGCTCCGAGGGATCCGCGCTACGAGGGGGGCGCGCAGCGGGTGGTGGGCGCGCAACCGCCGCAGGCATGGCGTCGCCGCGCCACACCGGAGATGCCCTGTCGTCCCGCGGCTACAGCACGTGCGCCGCTGACCGCAGCAACTCGGCGACGCCCTGGCGCAGCGTGCGCTCCGGTGCCCAGCGGCCGGTGCCACGCAGCTTCGCGATGTCGAGGCAGGAGCGCCGGATCTCGCCGCGCGCCGGCAGGCGCTCGATGAGCGTGTGCTCGCCCGATGCTTCGATCATCAGCGCCGCCAGATCGTTGACCGACGTCGGCGTGCCGGTGCCGACGTTCCACACGCCGGTCATCGAATCGTCGTCGAGGGCGAGCAGGATCGCCGACGCGACATCGGCGACGTGGACGAAGTCGCGCTGCTGCTCGCCGTCGCCGTAGATGCGCAGCGGCAGGCCGGCGGCCAGGCGATCGCTGAAGATGCTCGCCACACCGCCTTCGGCATCGGACCGCTGGCGGGGGCCGTAGACGTTCGAGAGGCGCAGCGACACGCTCGAGATCGGCTCGGCAGCCACCAGGGCCTCGCCCTCGAGCTTGTGGCACCCGTAGGGGTTCTCCGGGCGGGGTTGCGTCGTCTCGGTGGCGGGCACCGGCGTTTCGCCGTAGACGGCCCCGCCGGACGAGATGAACACGAACCGCCGTACTCCGCTGGCAAGGGCGCCATGGAGCACGCGCACGAGGCCGGTGACGTTGATCCGCCGGTCGAGCGCCGGGTCGGCGAGCGAGCGCATGACGTTGGTCTGGGCGGCGCAGTGCACGACCGCATCGAATGGGATCTCGAACAGCCGCTCCAGCGGCGACGCCGCCATATCGAGCACGTACAACGGCACATCGACCGGGAGATTCGACACCTGCCCCTTGCTCAGGTCGTCCATCACGTGCGGCTCATCGCCGCGCGCACGCAGCGCCTCGACCACGTGCGAGCCGATGAAGCCGGCGCCTCCGGTCACGAGAATCCTTCGCGTCATCGCCGTCCAACCTCCGCATTGCGCATAACCGGGGCCGGCCCGCTGGCTGCCCCGGCGGATCGCGTCCGTCCTTCGTCGCGAGTGTCAGCGCCGTCCTCTATCCTCCGCACCACCGCGATGGCGCCCACCGCGAGGAACGATGCACCCACGAGGAGCATCACTGATGCCGTCCCGAACGCGGGCAGCAGCAGCGCCGCGAGCGCGGGCCCGATCGAGTGGCCGAGCCCGTCCATCGACATGAACCAGCCGATGATGCCGCCCCGCGCGCCGGCGCCGCCGGCGAGCGCCATCATCGTCGAGGCGATGGTGGGCACCGCCAGCCCGAACCCGATGCCCCCGGCCGCCGCCGCGACCACGATCGTCGCCGGGTGCGTCCAGTGCGCGAGCACGAGCACGGCGATGCCGGCGGTGAGGAAGCCCGGAGCCATCACCCGGCGTGCGCCCACGCGGTCCGCCAGCGCGCCGCCCGCGACCACCCCCAGCCCGCCCAGGACCGCCGCCGGCGCGAGCAGGACCCCCTCGCGCGTCAGCGAGACGTGGGCGATGTCGCGTCCGTACGCCCGGAAGATCGCCGTGAGCGCGCCGAGCGCGATCGACTCCGCCACGATGATCGCGGAGAACGCCACCCGTTGCGGAGAGCGCAGCACCGCAGGCAGCTCCCGCAGCGACGGCACCTCCGCCGTCTTCCGTTCCGCGGCCTCGCGCGCACTCACCGGCGTGCGCAGCGCGACCGTCAGCGCTGCCGCGACCAGGCTGATGGACATGAGCATCGCGATGTTGAACGGCACGAACATGTTGAGGAGCGCGCCGCCGCCTAACCCCGTCAGGAGCGCGGCCATCGTCGCCAGCGTCAGCGCCGCCGTGAAGCGCGACTTCTCGCCCGATTCGAAGCGCGACGTGCCCGCCGAGTACAGCGCCGGCCACAGCACGGAAGACCCGAGCCCTTCGACCGCCGCCGCGGCGACAATGGCGTACGGCGCGACGTGGGCCAGCGGCAGCATCGACGCGTCGGCCGCGAGGAGCAGCGCCGTACCGCCGATCATGGCCGTCCGCGTGCCGAGCCGGTCCGACACCATGCCGCTCAGCACCTGCGAGCACAGCTTGGCGATGCCGAAGGCCGCCAGGGCGTAGCCCGCGATCGCCGCGCTCGCGTGCAACTTCTCCGGGAGATATGACTGCAGGGCGATCAGGAAGATGAAGATGAACGCGGTGTCCGCGAGGAAGCCGATCGCGAGCAACGGCAGGGCCCGCCGCGCGATGTCTCGCGACCCTGCGAGCGCATCCGTGACGCGATGCAGCATCAGAGCCTCCCGCAGTCCTTCAGCGTGGCCGGCGCCGGCTTGCTGTCACGGAACGGGACCACGTCGTAGACGGTGATCCCCGCGTGGCGGCTACGGTACGTGACGTGCGCCTCTCCGCGGCTGACGAGCGACTCCAGCAGCCGCTGTTCGTTGGTCGGGAACTCCGCGAGGTAGGCGCGCTCCACCACCACACGGTCGATCCCCTTCACCGCCAGGTAGCACTGGTAGGTGGGGAGCTTCCAGCTATGGCGCTGCTGGCTCTCGCTGAAGAACTCGTTGGCGAGCACGGCGTGGTCACGGAGGAGGTAGTAGCCGCCCTGCTCGCGCTCGTTGGGGCTGAGGACGCGGTAGACCCTGCCGGGGCGGAAGTCAGCGCTCCGCAGGTAGCCGCGGTACGGGTCGCTGTTGGGGTGGACGAGGCCGTAGTAGCTGCCTTCCGCCGCGAACTTGTGGATGACCGGCAGGTCGGCCAGCGCCGTGTGCCCGACGAATCCCGAGCTGACCGCGACGATGCCTACGGTCGCTGCCAGGAACGCCATGCCAATCGACCGGTAATGGCGTTCGAGCAGGGGTGCCAGCGCCGCCAGCAGGAACGGCGCGCCCATGACGAGGCCACGCCGCGGGAGGTCCTGCATGATGGAGATGATGATGGTCTGGCGGGTGTTGTCGCCCACCGCCGGCGTGTTGAGCGAGAAGTAGATGAACGGCGTCAGCGCGGCGAGCACGACGGCGCTCACAGCGGCGAGCGGCAGCCGCGTCCGCGGGCGGAACAGCTCGCAGAAGACGACGTACGCCCCGACGGCCAGGCCTCCCTCGATCGGATGCGTCGACGCCGTCAGCCACATGAAGATCGCCGCGAGGAGCCAGCGTTGCCGCTCCACCGACCACACCACGCCGAAGAACGCGACCGTCGCCCAGAGGAACGAATACTGTCCGGCGGCGACGGCGTCGATGTAGAAGGGATTGGCGAGGAACAGCAGCATCAACCACGGGTCGCGCATCCGCGGCCGCACGATCGTCGCGCCGATCGCCACCGCCGCTCCCGCGAGCACCAGGAACAGCGTGACGGACCAGTCGCCCAGCAGGGGATAGACCAGCGCGTTCGCGGTCCATGGCACCATGCCGTACGGGAAGGTGAACGCGCGGCCGTCATCGAGCCCCGCGAAGCGGATCGGGATCCGCCCGGTCTCATACAGCGACCGGCTGATGTACCAGACGTGCGCGTAGTTGTTGATGGTGTCGTTCGCCAGGTAGATGGTCCGCGAGAGCATCACCAGCGCCGGCACCAGCATTGCGAGGAAGAACAGCGGCAGGCCGTAGAACGCGAGCCAGCGCGGCATGCCGTGTGGCAGGCGCCGCGTCGCCATCACTCGCCACCACGCGCAGGGCATGGCGACGAGGTCGATGACCACGTCTTTCATCCGCGTCCGCGAGCGGAAGACGGGGATATCGACGAGGGTCGTGTCGTGGACCTTGTAGCCGAGCAGCGGCAGGATGACCGCGACCTCGACCGTCTCGCTGTACTTGTAGCCCTTGTAGTAGGCCAGCGCGTCGAGGAGCGGGCCGACCTTGAACGCGCGGTAACCGGACTCCACGTCCTGAAACCGGCGCCCCGACCAGATCGATGCCCACGCCGACATGATCCAGTTTCCGACGCGCTTGTACAGGGGATACAGCCGGAAGTCGCGCCGCGCGATCACCGCGTCGGCGCCGTCCTCGATCGGCTTCAGCAGCAGGTCGAGGCTCGCCGGGTCGTGCTGGCCGTCGGCATCGACGGTGAGCACGACGTCGTCTTCGGAGATCTGCCCGGTCTCCACCATGCGCCGCAGGTGCGAGAACGCGGCGTAGTACGCGGCCGACATGCCGCGGTTCCTGTTGAACGAGATGAGGTGCGCGTGCGGCTTGTCGTCCAGCCACTCGAAGACAACTTCGCGCGTGGCGTCCGATGACCCGTCATCGACGATGAGCAGGCGGTCGACGAGCGGGTAGAGGCGCTCCAGCACGCCGGCGATCGTCGCCGCTTCGTTGAACGCCGGCATGACGGCGATGAGCTGCGGCCGGCGCGTGGCGCGCGCGTGCGCGACGGCGGGGGACGGCGCTGGCGCGGGAAGGACGGGCGACTCGATCATGCGCTGCGCAGGACCGGCCGCTCCTGCTCCAGGAACCAGTGCACCGTGCGTTCCATGCCGGTATCGAAGTCCACTTTGGGCGTCCAGCCGA
>JAKAMA010000209.1 GCA_021813085.1 Chloroflexota bacterium
GTGCCCGCGAGCGCGGCGCTCAAGGCGCGCGTGATGGCGTCCGCCGCCGTGCTGTCGTCCCCGGGCGACCGCCCGCGCGTCCAGCGCCGCCCGTACGGGCCGTCTGGCTGGTGGCCGGCTGCCGCTGCCGCGGCGCTCGTCGCGCTCAGCGCCGGCGCGCTGACCTGGGGTGTGGTGATGCAGCGACGGGCGGACGACCTGCGCGCGCGCGACCGCGCCATCGCCGCCCAGGCCACCGAGACCGCCGGCCAGCTCGCGGCGCTCCGCCGGCAGCAGGCGACCGACGTCTCCTGGCAGGACGGCATGATCCTGATCGCCTCGCGTGGCGATGTCCGCCGCACCGACCTCGCCGGCACCGCGCTCGCGCCCGATGCGCACGGCACCTACGTCTGGAGCGCCGCCGAGGCGATGGGCGCCTTCCTCGGCACCGGCCTGCCGCCGCTGCCCGCCGGGAAGACGTACCAGCTCTGGTTCGTCTACGCCGGCGCGTGGGAGAGCGCCGGCACGGCGACGCCCGCCGCCGACGGCCGGGCGACGCTGGTCGTCCGTCGCAGCCGCCACGACGGCCCCGGCCCCGGCCCGCTGCGCGGCTTCGCCGTCACCATCGAGCCGGCCGGCGGCGCCGCCGACCGCACCGGCGCCACGGTGCTCCAGAGCAGCGGGCTGCACTGATCGCCTCTCTACGGCTCGTTGACCACGTGCTCCACGCGTGGTCTCGGCGGCCGCGTCTTCACGCCGCCGCTTGACAACTGATACCAGGTCCCAGTAGGATTGATACTTGGTATCAGGAGCCATGCAAGCCATGTCCGACATCGACCTCATCATCCAGCGGCTCGAGCTGCGCGGCCACCGTGTGACGCAGAGCCGGCGCCGCGTGCTCGATGCGGTGCTCGCCCAGCCCGCGCACTTCACCGTCGACGACGTGCTGCGCGCGACCCGCGCGCCGCGCCGCCGCGGGCCGCCCGTCGGGCGCGCCACCGCCTTCCGCACGATCCGGCTGCTGCTCGACCTCAACGTCCTCTGCCGCATCCTGCTCGATGACGGCACGCTGCACTATCGCCTCAGCACGCGCGGCCATCATCACCATCTCGTCTGCCGCGACTGCGGCCGCGTCGAGGACTTCACGCAGTGCGACGTGGAGCCGCTGGTGCGGGAGCTGGCGAAGGCGATGAAGTACGAAATCGACGCGCACTGGCTCGAGGTCTACGGCCGCTGCCGCGCGTGCAGGCGATCGACGAAGGAGCCCGCGGGTGCCCGCTAACGACGCCGCCCCCGGACGGGCCGTCTTGCCGACAGGCCGTCCGGCGCTCGCCACGCAACCCGCGCGCGACCTCGCGCTGCACGAGAGCTGCCTCGTCCTCGACGATGTCACCGTCGCCTACGGCCGCCGCGTCATCCTCAGCCACGTCGATGCCGACATCCCGCGCAGCCAGGTCGTCAGCATCATCGGCGCCAACGGCTCCGGCAAGAGCACGCTGCTGAAGGCGATCGCCGGCCTCGTGCCGCTCGCCGGCGGCGCCATCCGCTGCTTCGGCGAGCCGATCGACCGCATGCGCCGCCACGTCGCCTACGTGCCGCAGCGCGAAGACGTCGACTGGAGCTTTCCCGTCTCGGTGCGCGATGTCGTGATGATGGGCCGCTATCCGTTGCGTGGCTGGCTGCGCCGCTCGGCCCCGGACGACGAGCGCGCTGTCGCACGCGCGCTCGACGAGCTGGCCATCGCCGATCTGGCGTCGAAGCAGATCGGCGAGCTGTCCGGCGGCCAGCAGCGCCGCGCCTTCATCGCCCGCGCCATCGCCCAGGAGCCCGACGTGATCCTGCTCGACGAGCCGATGGCCGGCATCGACGAGCAGACGCACGACCGCATCCTCGCCCTCTTCGGCGAATGGCGCGCCGCCGGCAAGGTCGTGCTGCAGGCCACCCACACCCACGTCCACGGCGGCTCGATGATCGTCCTGCGCCGCCGCGGAGAGCCCGGCTCAGCCGAGCACGCCGAGCATCTCGGTGCCGAAGGAGGCGAACACCATGCACAGCATGAGCATCACGGGCGCGCTGACTGACCCGCTCTCCAACTCCGCCTTCGTCCGCGCGCTGGTCGATGTCTCCGTCGTCGCGGTCGTCGCCGGCGTCATCGGCACGTTCATCGTCCTGCGCGGCACCGGATTCCTCGGCGATGCGCTGGCCCACTCCATCTTTCCCGGGGTCGTCGTCGCCTTCCTGATCGGCGCGAACCTGCTGCTCGGCGCGCTCGTCGCCGGCCTCTCGGCCGCCACCGTGATGGCGCTGCTGACCGCCAACCAGCGGGTGCGCGACAACACCGCGATCGGCGTCATCTTCACCGCCGCGTTCGCGCTCGGCGTCGTCATCCTCAGCCGTAGCGACATCACCTCCGGCAACCTTGAGGAGATCCTCTTCGGCGACCCGCTGAGCGCCCACGCCACCGACGTCGTGCTGACGCTGACGATCGGCGTCGCCGTGCTCGGCGCGGTTGCGGCGCTCTGGCGCCTGTTCGTGATGGCCGCGTTCGACCCGAACGGCGCCCGCGCCATGGGCCTGCCCGTGCTCGCCCTCGACCTCTTGCTGCTCGCGCTGACCGCGCTGACGGTCGTCGTCGCGTTCAAGGCCGTCGGCGACATCCTCGTCATCTCGCTCCTCATCACCCCGGCCGCGACCGCGCGCCTCTTCGCCGACCGCCTGCTGCCGATGGCGGCGCTGGCCTCCGCCCTCGGCGTCGCTGCCGGGCTCGCCGGCGTCTACCTGGGCTACCACACCGGCGTATCCGCGGGCGGCACGATCGTGCTCATTTCGACCGCGGCGTTCTTCGCGTCGTGGCTTTTTGCCCCGCGGCATGGCATCCTTGTCGCGGGCCTTGCGCGCAGGGACCGCGCCCTCCTGAGGGCGCGCCCTGAGGCGGAAGCGGAGATCATCCTCGCTTCGCCGGAGATCCGCGCCCCGCACGAAGCATGATGCTGCGCAACCTCGCCCTGCTGTCCGCCGTATCGCTTGCCACGCTCGTGGTCGTCGCGTGCGGCACCGGCGCGGGCGCCCGCGGCGGCGTCGCGATCGAGCCGATCGGGACGCCTGCGGTCGACGGCGCGCTCGCCACCCCGTCCGTGCCGGCCGGTCCGCCCACGCCCGCGCCCGCCGCCGACCCCGCGCAGGAGGCGCTGCGCCCGACGACCGGGCGCTGGATCGAGGTCGACCTGACGCACTACATTGTGCGGCTGATGGACGGCGCGACGGTCGTGAAGACGATTGCCCCCGTCGCCGTCGGCACCCACGTCGATACGGGCGCCTACGACTCGACGCAGACCGGGCTCTTCCACGTCTACAACAAGATCACACCGCTTGCGTACGACCCGCCGTACAAGACGTACATCAGCGACTGGGTGGGGTTCGACCCCAAGCTCGCCAACGGCTTCCACTCCTTCCTCAAGGACAAGGCAGGCAATGTTGTCGACGCCAGCACCGGGCCCGTCTCGAACGGCTGCATCCGCACGCCCGACGCCCCCGCGATCACCGCCTTCGCGACGATCGGCATGCCCGTCTGGGTCCATACGTAGGCGGACGCGACGAGCCTGCGGCGCCGTAGCGGATGTCCGTGCGGAGACAGCAAGGGGTAGCGTCCGCTGCGCGTCCACCCTCCACCCTCTACCTTCCAGTGCCCGAGCGGCGGTCAGATTGCTCTTCGCGCCACCTACACCGCGGACTCGGCGGGGTCGAACGCCGGATACGGCGGGAAGAGGGACTCCAGCTCGCGGCGGATCGGGTCGTCGACCGGCAGGTAGCGGCTGAAGTCGCCGTCCGGCTCCGGCCGCTCGCGCTGCCCCGTCACGCGCGCGCCCATGATCTTGTTCTGCAGCATGATCAGCCCCGTGAGCAGCGACTCCGGGCGCGGCGGGCACCCCGGCACGTAGACGTCCACCGGCACGATCAGGTTCACCCCCGGCAGCACGCTGTAGGCGTACGCGAACGGCCCGCCCATGATCGCGCAGCCGCCCATCGAGATCGCCCACTTGGGCTCGGGCATCTGCAGCCAGATGCGGCGGATGGCCGGCGCCATCTTCCACGTGCACGTGCCCGACACGATCATCAGGTCCGCCTGCCGCGGCGACGCGCGGAAGATCTCCGCGCCGAAGCGCGCGATGTCGTAGCGCGGCGTCGCCGTCGCGATCATCTCCATCGCGCAGCAGGCCAGGCCGAACATCGTCGGCCAGAGCGACGAGCTGCGCGCCCAGTTCATCACCGTGTCGACGCCGGTCAGCAGGATGTTCTGGGCGACGTCCGCCTCGACGCCTTCGGCGGCCGCCGCGCCCTGTCCGACGAGGGGGATCGATTCTTGCACCATCATGGCCATTCTGCCGCACCCCCGTCGCCCGGGCAACGTTTCACAAGCAGGGGCACGGCCGCCACGCTGACCGAAGCGCACGAAGGGCCCCCTGTTGTCGTATCGACGTGTCAGGGCGCCGCCGGCAGACTTCTCGAAGGTCAGGATATGGTGGTCCACAGGCCTGCGCTTCAGTGCCCCTACGGCCCCACCGCCGCCGAGAGCACGGCACCCTGCGGCCCCGCCGCGACGGCGGCCCGCAGCTCGCCCGGGAAGTATGCCATGCCTGACATCGCCGTGCCCGGAGCGGGCGCGCCGTGGTCGATGAGGTCGCGTCCCCAGGCCGCCCACGTGCCCGCTGCCAGCACGTCCGCAGCCGACGCGGCGCCGCCCGCGGGCGGCGCCGTCCACTCCTGCACGAACGGAAGCCGCACCGCCGTCGCCGGCGCCCTCAGCTTCGCCGCGTCCTGCGCGCTGACGAGCGCGACGGCGCCCGCCGGCACCTGATAGCCCGCCCGCATGTCCTCGATCTTCAGGTTCGAATAGTCGCGCAGGTACCAGAACCACGTCTGTGCGAAGCCCGCCTGCGCGTCCAGCGCGATCGGCAGGGCCGTCCCCTTGCCGGACGCCTGCGCCGCCCGGCCGATCGCCGCCAGCACCGCGTGCACGTCGCCCGACGTGCGCGCCGGCTGGAGCGCTTCGACGCGCGCCGGGACCGTCGATGCGGTCTCGGCACCGCGGTTGACGTCGAGCGC
>JAKAMA010000210.1 GCA_021813085.1 Chloroflexota bacterium
GCTCTGGGGTTTGGCGTGGGCGGTCGTATGGGGGTGGGGGAGGTAATGGAAGGAATGGCAGTGGGTTAGTGGTTTTGCGGCTAGGTAGCTCAGTTGGTAGAGCAGCGGACTGAAAATCCGCGTGTCGGCGGTTCGATTCCGTCCCTAGCCATTTCAGGGAAGTGCTTACAATACAACGAGTTATAGAAACGGGCCGCCGACGCGAAGTCGGCGGCCCGTGCGTTTTCAGGCGATTTTGGGCGTTTTCGAGGGGGGGTAGAGGGAGGGTAGAGGGCCCCCCCCTCCCTCGACCCTTCTCTTGGCCCCCTGTCCAAGCGATGCGATGCCCGCCGCCGGATGCCGGATCGGACGGACTCGCTCCTCGTCCTGCTACTCCGCGACCGGGGCACCCCATACTCCGACCCGAACCGACTTCGCACTCATCGAGGCACCTGCGCGAACACTTCCCGGGCTACGCCGACGGCCGTCACGGCGTTCGGCCAGCCCGAGTAGAACGCCATCTGGATGATGGCCTCCACCAACTCCTCGCGCGTCACGCCATTCTGAAGCGCGAGCGCCAGGTGCGACCGAAGCTGGTCCGGGCGGTTCATCGCGATCAGCGCACTCACGGTCGCCAGGCTGCGATCCCGCCGTGACAGCCCCGGCCGGGCCCAGACATCGCCGAAGAGCACGCTGTCCGTCAGCTGGGCGAGCTTGGGCGCGATATCCCCCATCAGACTCTGCGCCCTCGAAGGCGTCGCGCCAGCCGTTCCACCAGCCGCTCCACTGGCCGCAGGCGACAGTGGCGCGACTCCTGGTGCGGCCGGTGCCGCGTACTTCGCGTCGCTGACCTGCTCCTCCCAATCCACCGTCCGGCCGTCGAGCGCCTCGGCGAGCGCGACGTGCGTCATCGCCGCGTTCGGCGCTGCGCCGTGCCAGTGCTTCACCCCGGGCGGAATCCAGACGATGTCGCCCGGCCGGATCTCTTCGGCGGGATCGCCCCAGCGCTGCACGCGACCGATCCCCGCCGTCACGATGAGCGTCTGGCCACGCGGGTGCGTGTGCCACGCGGTTCGGGCGCCTGCCTCGAAGGTGACGACACCGCCCGAGGGACGCACCCCCTCTCGCGCCTGACTCTCGAAGAACGGGCTCACACGTGCGACACCGGTGAAGCGCTCTCGCGGCGCCGGTTGTGCCTCGCGCATTCCGTTGCGGCTGACGATGATCCGCGAGGTGGTGTGCGTCTGTCCTTCTGTCGTCGTCGCGGCCAGCGGGAGGACGAGCAGTCCGAGGATGCGGAGAGAGCGGGTGTTGATGGGCATCTCACGACCCCGGCGTCACCTGTCGCGTGAACGCGAGCGCCGCGAGCTTCCACGCGCCCCCCTGCTGCACGTACGTCTCGGTCACGAAGAACGGATTGGAGACCTCGTTCCCCCCAACGACCGCGTCCAGCCGGATGCGCTGGAGCACGACGGCGGTCGCGCCGATGACGTGCGCCGACGCCTCGAAGATCTCGGCGTGTTTGTAGTGGATACCGCCGCCGCGGATGATGTCGACCTCCTGTTTCCGCCCCCACGCGCCGCCCATGTGCACGAAGACGGCCTCCTCGTGAAAGAGCGCGGCCAGCGTGTCGGCCTGCTTCTCGGCCATCCACCGCCACTTCGCGCGGGAGAGGTCGAGCACTTCCTGCTCCGCCTTCGTGTGAGCCGCCGCAGCGGGAGGCGCAGTGGCTTGCGCCGCGGCGGGTGCCGTGGGCGCGAGAGTCACGAGAGTCAGGGCGACGAACGTCAGAACGATGCGCTTCATGAACGTGGTGATGAGAGGATGATCGAGCACCGTTAGGCACCCGTTACGCGGCCGCATCTAGCGTGAGCGGTATGGCACGACGACCGCCTTGGCGAAGTCGATGAGCACGAGGGCGGCGTCACCCACGAGGGTGACGCCTGACGCGCGCGGGAGCCCGTCTCGCAGCACGCGCACCTCGGCGCGAGTGCCCTCGATGGTCAGTTCCGCGACCCGCCCTTGCTGCTCTGTCTGGACCAGGGTGTGAGGCCCAGCCGTCCGGAGTCCGTCGGGGCGCACCAGCGGAAGCGATGTCTCGATGCGGACGACCGCGCCGGCGCTGCCATCCGCATTCACGGGGATGCGATAGAGCCGCCCCGTGTCGAAGGTGTTCACGTACAGCGATCCGTCGGCGAGGAAGGCGAGCCCGTCGATGACGTTGATCGCCGAGTCGCTGGCCCATGCCTCGAGCGCAGCGGCGCCGGGGCGCAGGCGGTGCACGCGGCCACGATACGACTCGGAGGCATACACTGCTCCGTCGGCCGCCACGGCGATGTCGTTGCAGTATCCGGCGTCGGCGGGGAACGGATACGTACCGGTGGCTGCACCACTCGTCAGGTCGAACGACCGGAGCGCCGTCTGCCCAGCCACGGGCGCCCCGCCGCGCCTACCGGCGACGTTCTGACACACCCACAACGTGTTCGCCCGATCATCGGCAAGGACGCCGAGCACGTTCGCCAGGCCGGCGGTCGACGCGAGAATCCACGGCTCCGCCCGCGCGGCTCCCGGCGCCGCGCGGTAGATCGTGCCCGTCGCCATGCTGCCGAAGTAGACCGTCCCGTCACGGCTCGAGGTGACGTTCTCCGGGCGCGCCGCGGTATCGCTCGGCGTCACCTCGCTTCGTCGCTCCTCCGGTCCCGGCGTCTTCCCTTGCATCACGACGGCCGGGGCACAGGCACTAAGCGCGAGTCCGAGAAGTGTCGCGCGCGCGGCGGGCTTGAAGAGAGTCATCGGTCGATCATCCGTTGGGAGGCCTCAGAGTATCGGTGACCCTGCACCGGGATCGTCGAGGTGGCCGCGTCGATCTCGCGCAGCTCGTCCGGCGTCAGCTCGACATTCACCGCGCCGAGGTTTTCCTCGAGCCGATGACGCTTCGTGGTCCCGGGGATCGGCACAATCCACGCGCGCTGCGCCAGGACCCAGGCGAGGGCGAGCTGGGCGGGGGTCACCCCCTTCCGCGCCGCCATGGTGCGCACGACGTCGACCACCGCCTGATTCGCCTTCCGATTCTCGGGAGCGAAGCGCGGCACGGTGTTGCGGAAGTCGCCGGCGTCGAACGCGGTCGTCTCGTCGATCTTGCCGGTGAGGAAGCCCTTGCCTAACGGCGAGAACGGGACGAAGCCGATCCCCAGCTCCTCGAGGACGGGGAGGACCTCCTGCTCGGGCTCGCGCCACCACAGCGAGTATTCGCTCTGCAGCGCGGCGACGGGCTGTACCGCGTGGGCACGCCGGACGGTCCGCACCCCCGCCTCGGAGAGGCCGAAGTGCTGCGCCTTCCCCTCGACGATGAGCTCCCGCACGGTGCCTGCCACGTCCTCGATGGGAACCGCGGGATCGACACGGTGCTGATACAGCAGGTCGATGCGCTCGACACCCAGGCGCCGGAGCGACCCCTCGGTCGTCAGGCGGATCGATTCGGGGCGGCTGTTCAGTGCACCCGTCGGCTTCCCGTCCGGATCGAAGTCGAAGCCGAACTTGGTGGCGATCACCACGCGGTCCCGGAAAGGCGCCAGCGCCTCACCGACGACCTCCTCGTTGGTGAACGGACCGTAGATCTGCGCGGTGTCGAAGAAGGTCACGCCGCGCTCCACGGCGTCGCGCATGAGGCGCACCGCGTCGCCGCGGTCGGTGGCGGGGCCCAAGCCGAAGCTGAGCCCCATGCACCCGAGGCCGAGAGCGGAGACCTCCGGTCCGAGGCGGCCCAAGGTTCGCGTCTTCATCTGCCACTCTCCTGCTCGTCGTTAGGCCCGCGCCGGTCGATGTGCGCCGTCCAGAACCGGACGGCGTCGGCGAGCCACCCTTCCGCGCTCGTGCCTACGCCGAGTCCGAAGCCGTGTCCGACACCGGGATACCGGTGGAACACCACGTCGGTCCCGGACTGCCGCAGCCGCTCGACGCGGCGCGCCATGACCGTCGGCGGCGCGATTCCGTCGTCGTCGCCGACGGCGACGAAGGTCGGCGGCTCCTGGGGCGCGACCTCCGCATGGCCCGTGTAAAGCAGCACGACGGCAGCAGGCCGCGGCATCGCCGCCCCGCCGAATCTGGCCGCACCGTGCGACGCGACGGCGGCCGCCATCCGCGCTCCAGCGGAGCTCCCCCAGAGCGAATAGCCGGCGGTCGACACGTCGAGCGCGCCGGCGTTCCTGACGATGTACGTCAGCGCCGCCGCCAGGTCCTCCGTCGCGACGCGCCCGCCCTGCCCGGCGCGGTACTTCAGCACGAACGCGTGGTAGCCGCGCGCGCTGATCTCGTCCGCGTACGGGAAGCCCTCGTGCACGGACCCGACATAGGCGAAGCCGCCGCCGGGTGCGATCACCGCGAACGGCGCGCCGGGTTTGCCGCGGAAGTGGAAGAGCCCCGCGTTCCGGCGCGATGGCTCCGCTTCCTTCTCGGCGGTGGTGTAGACGTCATGGAACACCACCCGCCCCGCGGCCGCGTCGTCGACCATGCGATTGAGGGACGACACGACGACCGCTGGGTCGACGTGGGTATGGTACGGAAGGAGTGCGCCGATGTCGCGAAGCCGCAGCGTCGGGTCGGCGCGGCGGTCGTCCCACGGCAGGAGCAGACGCCCGAACCCGGCCAATGCGGGGTGTCCGAGGAGGTCGCCGACGGTGTCGTCCACGCGGAGCTGCCGCCCGTGTGCCGCGGGCTTCTGGCGCGCCTCGGCCACCGACGCCGATGCCTCGGGCCCGACGACGCACGCCGCCGCGACCGCGCACATGGCGACCTCTCGGCCGACCCGCGACGCGAGCGAGCGCCCGACCGTTCGGACCGTCCCGCTCATCGCTTCGGCGGCGCCTCCACGCCCGAGAAGACCAGCACGGCATCCGGCAGGCGCTGCCCACGGACCTCGACGGCGCGCACGGCCGCGTTCAGCTCCGTCAGCTCACCCGGCGTGAACCGCACGTCCGCGGCGCCCGCATTCTCGACCATGTGCGCCATCTGCGTCGTCCCCGGGATGGGGACGATCCACGGCTGCTGCGCCATCAGCCAGGCGAGCGCGATCTGGGCAGGGGTGGTCTCTCAGTGTTTTGTG
>JAKAMA010000211.1 GCA_021813085.1 Chloroflexota bacterium
GTGAACAGTGGGCCGGTCTACGGCCTACTCGACCCTCGCCGGGAGCGAGGCGCGCAGGCGGTCGCGGATCTCGCGGTAGCCGGTGAGCTTGATGCCCAGGGACTGGCAGTACTCGCGCATCGCGGGCGTGCGGAAGACGGCGTAGTCGGCGGCGCGGTGCTTGCAGTCGACCGGCGTCATCGCGTCGAGCTCGTCGCCGCCGGCGGCGGGGTGGACGAGGAAGTGCGTGAGGCCGGGGCGCAGCTCGGCGAACATCCGCCGGAACGTCGGCTCCTTGTCCGCGGGCGCGATCTCGCTCAGCGTGCGGTGGATGATCTGGTCAAGCAGCGGCCAGCCGAGCGCGTCGAGCCGGTCCACTTGCTGCTGGTAGACGGCGGCGCCCTCGCCGAGCGCATCGAGCCGGTGGTCGCTCGGGCGGACGAGGAAGAGCGGCAGCCGGTGCTCGACCGCCAGGTCGACGTACGCCGGCAGGTACGCGGGGAAGATCACCGTACCCATGTGCGTGTCGAGGTGCGTCACGTCGACGCCCATCGCCAGCGCGTGCTCGACCTGCGCCCGCAGCTCGGCGCGCGCGTCCTCCGTGCTCACGTGGGCGAGCACGCTCGGGACATCGCGCCACATGCCGCCGTCGGGCGCGTGCAGCGCCGAGCCGGCGCCACCGGTGAGCGAGCGCCAGCGGTAGGTCTCGTACTCGGCCGTGAGCGTCATGTGGACGCCGACGTCGGCCTGCGGGTGCTGCTTCTGGAGCGCCGCCGTCTCCATGAACCACGGCGCCGGCACGAGCGTCGACATGCAGGTCAGGCTGCCGTGCAGCATCGCCTCGAAGGCGGCGACGTTCGAAGCGTGCGAGAAGCCGACGTCGTCGGCGTGGACGATCAGCACGCGGTCATCCGGGGCGTATCCCAGGCGTTCGAGTGTGGGGGTCATGGTGCCATGCTGGCCGATCGGGGATTGTCGGTCAATGCCGCAGATGTTGGATGTTAGATGCTGGAGGTTGGAGCCGCGATTTGCTCCGACCTCCGACCTGCGACCTCCTACGCCATCGGGCGGTCGAGGGGAAACGGCGGGTTGGCGAGCGCCCGGGCGGCGAGCGTGAGCAGGGCGACGGGGCTATCGTCGCCGGCGATGCGGTTGGGACGCAGCGCCTCGCAGCGCTGGCAGCGGTGGACGAGCACCCATTCGTCGTCGCGCACCCAGATGGCGATGGGCTCCATGCGGCCGCCGCAGCCGGAGGCCCGGTCGCCGGGGCGGTCGTCGACGTGCAGGCTCCAGAGGCAGCGGGGGCAGTGGTTACGGTGCTGGGTGCCGTAGGCGTCCGCGCTGACAGTGTCGCCGCAGCGGGCGCAGCGGAAGCTCTCGGCTTCGGCGTCGGGACGGCGGCGGGCGTTGGTGGTCATCGGCGGATCCGTGCTCCCGCGGCGCTCGCGGGCCGTGCCATGCGCACCGCTCGTGCGATGCGCGCCCGGAAGCCGCCGGGCCAAGTATAGCCGGAGCACGCTCCTGTAGCGGCAGAGCCTTGGCGCGTGACCCGTAGCGAAGGAGCTTCAGCTCCGTTCCTCGAATGTGCACCAGGCGCCCGCCCTGGCGGCTGCCACCCCCGTAAGGACAGGTCTTCAGACCTGTCCGCCCCGCCATGCGCGACGGCCCCCGTGGAGACGCCCCGTGCTGTAGCTGCGGAGCTTCAGCTCCGCCCGGGCCGTGGCGCCGAGACGGTGCGACGCCGCCCAGCGCTGGCCGCACGCCCCGCGGGACGCTACAACCCATCGCGGGCCGCACGGCCCGCGATGGAGGGTGGCGCTGATGTCAGGGACAACGCCGCGCCGGCGTCCGCGGCCGCCGCTGCGGCCGTCGTTCGTTGCCCACATGGGCGTGCTCTCCGGCGCCCATCGCCCGAACACCTTCGCGGCCATCCGCGAGTGCTTCGAGCTAGGCGTCGGGCGGATCGAGATCGATGTCCACTCGCTGGCAGGCGGCGACTTCATCGTCACGCACGACCGCAGGCTCGAGCAGGAGACCAGCGGCCGCGGCCCCGTCGGCCGCGCGACGCCCGACGAGGTCCGCGCCGCGCGCTTCCTGTACGACGCGGGGGACCGGCCACCGCTGCTCAGCGAGGTGGCGGCGATGGCGGCGGGCTGCGAGACCGAGCTGCAGCTCGACCTCAAGGACTGGCGCCCGCTGACGCCGGACCGCATCGAGGCACTGCTGCGCGCGGTCGGACCGGTGCACGAACGCGTCATCGTCTCCAGCGGGCAGGACTGGAACCTGCGGCGTCTGCATGCGGCCGCACCGTCGCTCGCGGTCGGCTTCGACCCGGGGCTGTACGTCGATGTCCTGCCACCCGGCGAGCCGGCGTTCCTGCCGCGCACCGAGGGCGCGTACGGCTATCGCGACGACCACCCGCTCGCGCTGGGGCGCACGCTGGAGACCGCATCGTACCTGCGCGAGCGGATGGACGCGCTCGCGACGCAGGCGCCGGCCGCCCGCGAGTGGTTCCTGCGCTACGGGCTCGTGCTGCGGATGCTCGACGACGGCTTCGACGTCGCTGCCTGGCTCGCGGACCGCGGCATCAGCGCCAACGTCTGGACGCTGGACTACGGCGGCGAGGCGTCGATGCGCGCGTTCGAGCGCCTCGCCTCGGCCGGCGTCGCGCGGGTCACGACGAACACGACGCCCGCCTGGACGCGCGCGCTCAGCGCGTCGCAGGCGTCGCCGTGAGCGCCGGGGACGGCAGGTCGAACGCGACCTGCGCACCCTGGCGCAGCCCGAGCCGCTGTGCGGCACCGGCGTCCACCTCGAGCACGTAGCGCACAGGCGCGGGCGACGCATAGAGGCGCAGCGCGCTGTCCGGCACGCCCGGCTGCGGCTGTACGCCCGCGCTCACGCCCGCGACGCGCTTGTCGGCGCCGATCCAGACAAGGTCGAGCGCGAAGCGCATGTCCTTCATCCAGAACCTGGGCGTCATCACCTGTCCCATGTCGAAAAGCATGCCGGCGTCGGGCGGCAGCGCGGCCCGGCCGGAGAGCCCGCGCTCCCGCGACGCTTCGTCGGCGGCCACCTCGACGGCGATCGTGTGCCCGGCCACGCGCAGCGTCGTCGTCGGTAGTCCCGCGGGGGACGTCGCGTGCGCCTGCGCCGCCGGCGTCGGCTGCGGCGCCGACGAGCCGGCACAGCCGGCAAGCACGAGTGCGGCGAGGAGCGCGATGATCGCGGCGGCCGCGTGATGCTTCACGGGTTGATGGTACTGCGCGGCGCGCGCGGCCTCACCCCCGGCCTTCGGCCACCCCCTCTCCGACGGGCGGAGAGGGGGCGCGCGCTGTCTGTTGTCTGTTGTCTGTTGTCTGTTGTGTGTTGTCTGCCGTCTGCCGTCTGCCGTCTGTCGTCCTCCGCCGGCTCTGGCCGCTACACGGGAGAGCCGCCCGCGCATGCTTCGTGCGCGCCGCGCAGCAGGGCCGCCGGATCCTGCGTGCTACAATTCGGCGATTTGCGAGGAGCCCGCCACGCATGACCCCGCATCGCCCACGCCATCCGATCCGCGGCGCGCGCCGGCGCGCATCGGCGTCTCGATGAGCGATCTCGCCGGCGCGCGCGCGCCCGGCGCGGCCGCGGAGCGTGCCGTCAACGCGGACGCGCCGGACGGCTGGCAACGCATCGGCCGCGGCGCCGCACTCGTCGTGGCCGGCGGCTGGGTCGGCTACTTCCTGTTCACCGGCATGCCGCAGCTCACCCTCGAGGTGTACCCGCGCACGGTGACGCTGCACATCCTCATCGGCGCGCTCGCCGCCGCGTACGTCGCCTGGCTCGCGGCATCGCGCCGCCTGCCGGGCGGGACGCCGCTCGACCTCGCGCTGCTGGGCTTCATCGCCGCCTACGCCGTCGCGACGTACACGTCGCTGTACTGGCGCGTGAGCCTCGAACAGACGCTCATGGTGGGGGCGGCGATCATCGTCTTCTACGCCCTCGCGGGGCTGCCGGGGCTGAGCGCGGCGCAGCTCGCCCGCGCGCTGATGCTGGTGGGCGCCGCGCTCTCGCTCTACGCGCTCTGGGTCGTCGGCAACGACTACGCCGACTATCTCCGGCTGACGCGCAGCGTCGAGGGCCTGCACGCGAGCAACATCTTTCCGCCGACGGTGCCACGCGTGCACGACGTCAGCGACAACCCGAACATCCTGGCGATGCTGCTGGTGCTCGTCATGCCGTTCTACGCGCTGACGGTGTACCGCGCGCCATCGCGATGGGAGCGCGTGGCCGCGGCCGGCGGCGTGGTCGCCGGCGCGATGGCGCTCTTCCTGACGCTCTCGCGCGGTGGCTGGGCCGGCGCCGCCACGGGCATCGCGCTGGCCCTCGCCGGCGCGTGGATCACGATGCGCGTCGCCGAACAGGAAGGGGCGGGCAAGCCGCCGCGCTGGGGCGACGCGCTCCCGCGGGGCCTGACGCCGACCGCCATTGCCGCGATCGGCGGCGCGCTCGCGCTCGTCGCCTTCGGCACGCTGGCGTTCCTCGCGCGGTCGTCGACGCGGCCGGGCTGGCTGTTCCGCAGCTCGCTGTCACCGCGCGAGGATGCCTGGAGCACCGGCTGGCACATCTTCCGCGACCATCTCTGGACGGGCGCCGGGCCCAACACCTTCGGCCTGCTCTACAACCAGTACAGCGGCAAGTTCCCGGTGCACACGCTGCACGCCCACAACGGCTTCCTCCAGCTCGCCGACGACACGGGCCTGCTCGGCATCGCCGCCCTGGCCGCGCTCGTCGCGGCGGCGGGCTACATGCTGTATCGCACGTGGCGCGAGGGCGCGGTGGAGCAGCGGCTGCTGGCGGTGGCCTGCGCCGCCGCACTGATCGGCTTCGGCGTGCACAACATCGTCGATGCCGGGAACATCTGGAAGGCGCCGGCGATCGCGCTCGCGCTCGTCGGCGCGATCATCGCGCGCAACTACCTCGAGCGGCCGGCGCGCGCGGAGGCCACGGGGGCGGGGAGCCGCCTCGACGGCCGTGCGGCCCGCCTGGGGCGCCGCCTCGCACCGCTGGCGCCGCGCGTCGCGCTGCTGGCGCTGATCGCCGTGCCGT
>JAKAMA010000212.1 GCA_021813085.1 Chloroflexota bacterium
GCTGCGGTCTTGCTGTTTCGCCCGCGCGAGCACTTCGAGCGCATTCGCATGTCGGCCCAGGTGCTCAAGATCGGCCTGCCGCTCTCCGTCGACGAGCTGACGGACATCTGCGTGCAGGTCGTCGCGCGCTGCGGCTTCCGCGAGGACGTCTACATCCGCCCGATCGCCTACAAGAGCGGCGCGGTCATCGGCCCGAAGATGCACGACGTCGAGGACGACTACCTGATGTTCGTGCTGCCGTTCGGCAACTACCTGGACGTTGAGGCCGGCATCCGTTGCCAGACCTCGTCGTGGCGCCGCGTGCCGGACACGTCGATTCCCGCCCGCGCCAAGGTCACCGGCCTCTACGTCAACTCCGCGCTCGCCAAGACCGAGGCGATGGAGAACGGCTTCGACGAGGCGATCATGCTCAACGACGACGGCCACGTCTCCGAGGGCTCCGGCGAGAACGTCGTCATCATCCGCCACGGCCGCCTGATCACGCCCGCCCGCAGCGACAACGTGCTCGAGGGCATCACCCTCGCATCGGTCGCGCGCCTCGCCGAAGACGAGCTCGGGCTCGAAGTGATCGAGCGGACGGTCGACCGCAGTGAGCTGTACGTCGCCGACGAGTGCTTCCTCACCGGTACGGCCGCGCACCTCTCGCCCGTGATCGAAGTCGACCGGCGGAAGGTGGGCTCCGGCGCCATCGGCCCCGTCACCAAGAAGCTGCAGGCGCTCTTCTTCGACGCCATCCGCGGCCGCAACCCCAAGTACGCTGACTGGGTGACGCCCGTGACGCCCGCCGCCGAGCCGGCGGCGGCCAGGATGAAGGCCTGATGGAGTTCCGGCCCCCGCGCACCGTGGGCACGCTGTTCGGCGGCGCCGTCGCCGCCTGGTGCTTCATCCTCACCGCCGCGCTCGCCGTGCGCGGGGCGACGCAGCCCGTGGCGCTCGGCGTCATCCCCCTCTACATCGTCGCCTCGGTGTTCTTCAGCATCGGTGTGCTCTTTGCCTACTGGACGTACAGCCTCGGGACGATGCGCTACGTGCTCGACCGCAACATGCTCACGGTCACCTGGGGCGACATCCGCCAGCTCGTCCCGATGTCCCAGATCGAGCGGTTGGTGCCGGGCCGCGAGCTGCCGGCGCCGCACGTCGCTGGCGTCAGTTGGCTCGGCCATCACGTCGGCCGCGCCGAGGTCGAGGGCGGCATCGGCGACACGCTGTTCTACTCGACGCACCGCTCGGCCGACGACCTGCTGTACGTCGTCACCGCCCACGGCGCGTACGCCCTCTCGGTCGAGGACGAGGTCGCCTTCGCGGAGGCTGTGCAGGCGCAGCAGCGCCTCGGCTCGCTCGTCGCCGTGCCGCAGGCGCCGGACCGGCTGTACCTGGCCGCGCAGCCGTTCTGGGAGGACCGCACGGCGCAGGTACTGGCGTTCGCCGCCTTCGCGACGTTCTTCGCCATGTTCGCCTACATCTACCGGCAGTATCCCAACCTGCCGGCCAGCATCCCGCTCTCGTTCCCGCAGCTCAGCGGCGTCACGCGCATCGGCTCAAAGAGCGACCTGCTGAAGCTGCCCGCCGTCGGCATCGTGCTGCTGCTGGCCAACCTCGCGCTCGGCTTCGTCGCCCACTCGTGGGAGCGGATGGTCGGCTACGTCCTGCTCCTCGCCACGATCGGCGCCGAGGGCATCCTGCTCGCCGCCGCGATCATCGCGCTGCGGTAACGCGGCCGGCGCTCGCGGCGCCGCATCCCCCGTCTGCGGCCATCTGCGTCATCCGCGGATCACGCGCTCTGCCTGCGTCGCGCGTATAATCGAACCGTGCCTGCCAACCCTCCCTCCTCGCCCCGCCTCGTGCTCGTCGACGGGCACAGCCTGATCTACCGCTCCTTCATGGTCTTCCAGGGGAGCAAGAACAGCGGCCCCATCGAGTTCATCGCAAAGCGCACGGGCGAGGTGACGACCGCCGTCTACGGGTTCACCAGCACCCTGCTCAGCGTCCTCGACCACCTCAAACCCAGCCACCTCGCCGTCGCCCTCGATGCCCCGGCGAAGACCTTCCGCCACGAGAAGGACGCCACGTACAAGGCGACCCGCGCGCCGATGCCCGACGACCTGCGCCGCCAGGCCAGCCGCATCCGCGAAGTGCTCGAAGCCTTCCACATGCCCGTCTTCGAGGAGCCGGGCTTCGAGGCCGACGACGTGCTCGGCACGCTGGCGAAGCAGGCGGAGGCGCAGGGGATCGAGACGTATGTCGCCACCCTCGACACCGACCTCCTTCAGCTCGTCGAGCCCGGCGTCAACGTGTTCATGTACCGCCCCTACATCAAGGCGGCGCCTGCCGTGACATACGACGAGGCTGGCGTACGGGAGCGCTATGGCCTCGCGCCGGTGCAAATCCCCGACTACAAGGGGCTCAAGGGCGACGCCTCCGACAACATCCCTGGCGTGCCGGGCATCGGCGAGAAGACCGCGACGAAGCTCCTCCAGCAGTTCGGCACGGTGGAGGCGATCTACGAGCGCATCGATGAGGTGACGCCCGAGAGGGTGCGGGCCATCCTCAAGGAGCACGAGCAGGAGGCGCGCTTCAGCAAGGAGATGGCGACGATCCACCGCGACGCGCCGACCACCCTTGACCTCGACGCTTGCCGGCTCCAGAACTTCGACCGCGAGCGCGTCGAGCAACTGTTCCACGAGCTCGAGTTCCGCACCCTGATCCCGCGCATCCCCGCGCAGCTCGGCGAGGCACAGCACGAGGCGAAGCAGACGGCCGTCGCCGCCGCGCGCCACTATCGCACCATCACCGGCACGGCCGCGCTTGCCGCGCTCGCCGCGGAGGCGCGCGCGGCCGGGCGCATCGCGTTGCACGTCGAGAACACCGACGCGAACGGCATGCGCGGCGTGCTCGTCGGCATCGCGCTCGCGACGCGGCCAGGCGAGGCCGCGTACATCCCCATCGGCCACCAGCTCGCGCTAGGCGACGGCCAGCAGCTCGCGGAGGCCGCCGTGTTCGACGCGCTGCGCCCGCTGCTCGAAGACGCCTCGCTGCCGAAGGTCACGCACAACGGCCATTACGACTTCCTCGTGCTCGCTAACCACGGCATCGCCCTGCGCGGCATGCGCTTCGACACGATGATCGCCGCCTATCTGCTCGGCGAGTCGAACATGTCGGTGCAGACGCTCGCCTTCGACCGCCTGAAGATGCAGATCCCGCCGCTGATCGACCTCATCGGCAAGGCCGGCAAGAACCAGATCACGATGTCCGCCGTGCCGCTCGAAGCCGCGCGCGACTACTGCTGCGCGCAGGCCGACGCGCAGCTCCAGGCCGCCGATGTGCTCGCCACCGAGCTCAGGCAGCGCAACCTCTGGCCGCTGTTCGACGACGTCGAGATGCCGCTGATGGCGGTGCTCGGCCGCATGGAGCTGACCGGCGTCGCGATCGACCCGGCGATCCTCGTCGCCATGTCGCGTGAGATGCAGCAGGAGCTGGAGGCGATCGAGCGCGAGATCTACGCGTCGGTGGGGCACGAGTTCAACATCGGCTCGCCGCAGCAGCTCTCGCACGTGCTGTTCGAGGAGATCGGCCTGCCGAAGACGCGCAAGACCACGCTCGGCTACACTACGGACGCGGTGGCCATGGAGCAGCTTCGTGGCCTGCACGACGTGGTCGGCCTCATCCTGCGGCACCGCGCCATTGCGAAGCTCAAGGGCACCTACGTCGATGCGCTGCCGGCGCTCGTCAACCCCGCCACGCGCCGCATCCACACGACGTTCAACCAGACGACGGCGGCGACCGGCCGCCTGTCGTCAAACGACCCGAACCTCCAGAACATCCCCGTGCGCACCGGTTACGGCAACGCCATCCGGCGCGCCTTCGTCGCGCGCGACATCGGCGCCGACCCGATGCTGCTCGCCGCCGACTACTCACAGGTCGAGCTGCGCATCATGGCGCACCTGAGCCAGGACCCCGCCCTGATCGAGGCGTTCCGCAGCGACACCGACATCCATGCCGCCACGGCGTCGAGCGTCTTCGGCGTCTCGCTCGACGAGGTCACGCCGGAGCAGCGGCGCCGCGCCAAGGTGTTCAACTTCGGCGTCCTCTACGGTCTCAGCGAGTACGGCCTCTCGACGAAGGAGCGTATCCCTCGCGAGGAGGCGGCGGAGTTCATCCGCCGCTACTTCGAGCGCTACGAGCGGGTGCGCGCCTGGCGCGACGGCGCCATCGAGAGCTGCCGCCGCCTCGGCTACGCGGAGACGATGATGGGCCGGCGGCGCTACATCCCGGAGATCAACTCATCCAACTTTCAGGTGCGCTCATCGGGCGAGCGCATGGCGATCAACATGCCCGTGCAGGGCACCGCCAGCGACATCATCAAGGTCGCGATGAACAAGATCGACGCCGAGATCGCGGAGCGCGCGCTCGAAAGCCGCATGGTGCTGCAGGTACACGACGAGCTGATCTTCGAGGGACCGCGCGGCGAGCTCGACGTGGTGCGTGAGCTGTGCCTGCGCGTCATGCCGCGATCCCTCGATCTCGTCGTGCCGCTGGTGATCGACGTCAAGACGGGCAAGAACTGGGGCGAGCTCGAAGTCGCCCGCGGCCCGCTCGCGGAGGAGGAAGTGCTGGCGTTCGCGGAGTGAGGCGTACGGTCGCGTGTTGTGCCAGCGGCGGCCCGTCATGAAGGGAAATTACGCTGGACGACTTGGTCGAAGAAGTGCCGCACGATATCTTCGACTCTGAGACGTTGGACCAGGCCTCCGCCGGTTCGGACCAAGAATTGTTCGTCGGCGGCGTTCCAGGCGACCTCGCGGATGTCGGGTAGATTTGTGCGCGTGATGTTGTCGAGTCGCTCATAGAAGAACGGACTCACCTCTGTCGCCACATGGAGCGTTACGCGATCGCGGGGCAGGAGCTGCGCTGACATCGCCGCGCTCGGGAACCCGAAGAAGAATAGGTAGCGCGCAGCCTTGTCCGCCGACTTGAAATCCACCCGAAAGAACCACGTCCGCTTCGTGAGCTTCCCGTCTCGGAGGCTAAGATACTTCTCGAACTCAAGATTGCCAAAGTCCTCGAAGT
>JAKAMA010000213.1 GCA_021813085.1 Chloroflexota bacterium
CGCGGCCGCGGCGGTTGGCGTCGGCGGCGGCATCGCCTTCAGGACCGCGATCAGTGCGTCGGTCTGCGAGGTCTGGTCCCAGTGGTTGGTGATCACCATCTTCGCCTGCATGTCGCTGAGCCACTTGCTGTACCGGCTGTTGACCTCGCCCGGCTTCTGCTGCGCCGTCAGCGGCTTGTCGGCGCGGTCGACGAGGCGGACGACGTAGTACGTTGGCGCGCTCGACGAGCCCGCGGTGATCACGTCGCTGATCTGGCCCGGCTTCGCGGAGAAGGCGAACCCGCTGTACGCGGGGTTCATGTCGCCCTCGGTGGTGTAGTCGTGGAGGCCGCCCGTCGTCGCCTTGTTCGGCTCCGTCGAGACCTCCTTCGCGACCGTCGCCCAGTCCTGGCCGACCTTGACGCGGAAGAGGGCCGCGTCCGCCGCCGCTTTCGTGGCGGTCTGGATCACCTCGACCTTCGCCTGCGGTACGGTCGCCGGCAGCTCCTGCGTGATCTTCGCCCGGATCTTCCCCTCGATCATCTGGGCGAGCACCATGCGGCGGTACTCGTCTTCGTGGAGGCCGGTACGCTGGAGGACGCCGCGGAACGCTGCGGCGAACTGCTGCAGGCTCGCATCCTTGGCGACGCCGATCTTCGTCCGCAGTTGGAGGTCGAAGTCGGCCGGTGAGATCTGGATCCCCTGGTCACTCGGCCCGCGCGTCACGAGGATGATCTCGTCGAGGAGCTCCTGGTACACGGCCTGGGGAAGGCTGGCGAGGGCGGCCTGCGACTGGAGGTACGACGGGTTCTGCTGCAGGTCGTACGCCATCCGCCGCTTCATCGCGAGGTAGCTGATGTGGATGCCGTCGGCAGCCAGCACCGTGCGATGGCGCGGCCGGATGACGGTGTAGTAGTAGCCGAAGCCGATGAAACCGGCCGCGATCAGGATGACGAGCGCCACGCCGCCCCAGAGCAGCAGCCGCGAGGCGCGGTCTGAGTCCAGCGCCACCATGTCGCGCAGGCCCGACCGCTTCCCCGCTAGCGGCCGCTTCGGTGGCGCCGGACGTGTGGGCCGGCCGCGCTTGCTCTCACTGCTCATCGTTCACCACCCCGCCGCGGCCTCATCGGCGCGGGATACGCTCGCACACGCTCCACCTGCCCGTCCTAGGTGCGGGCGGAGGAGGTGCTGCTCACCCGGATATGATCGGCGGTGTACGGGAGCAGCGCCAGATGGCGCGCCCGCTTGATCGCGATCGTCAACCGCCGCTGGTGACGGGCGCAGTTGCCCGTCTTGCGGCGCGGTTCAATCTTCCCGCGATCGGAGATGAACCGGCGGAGCTTCATCGGCTCCTTGTAGTCAATGAAGTCGATCTTGTCCACGCAGAAGGCGCAGACCTTCTTGCGCTGCCCGAAGCGGCCCCGGCCGCCCCCTCCGCCCCGGCGGAATCCGCCCGCGGGTCGCTCCTCGGTCCGGCCGCCTTCGCTGGGCCGGGACGGCGCAGCCCCCGCGTCGGTGGGCGCCGCCGGAGCAGTCGGCTCGCTGCTCTCGCTCGCATCAGTCGTCAATGGCCTGTGTCCTCCCTACCTCCGGGCCGGCGCATCCGTGGATCCGCCTCCATCTTCACTCATTCGAACGGCAGGTCGTCCGGGTCTACGTGGCCCGCTGCCCCGGCCGCCGCCGCGTCGTCGAAGCTCTCGATCCGCGCCGCCGCGCCGCCGGGCCCACTGCCGAGGAAGAGCACCGTCTGGGCGACGACCTCGGTCTTGTAGCGCTTCTGCCCGTCCTGGCCCTCCCACGACCGCGTGTGCAGGCGTCCTTCGACGTACGCCTGCCGGCCCTTCTGGAGGAACTGGCTGCACAGCTCGGCCAGCTTCGTCCATGTCACGACCTCGAACCAGTCCGTCTCCTCCCGCCGCTCGCCGTCCGCACCGGTGAACGTCCGGTTGCAGGCGAGCGAGAAGGTGGTCACCGCGCTGCCATTGGCGGTGTACCGCATCTCGGGGTCCTTCCCGACGTTGCCGATGAGCATGACCTTGTTCAAACCCGCCATCTGGACTCCCTCTCGTCGTTACGCGGGTACCCGGCCCGGGCGCTCAGTCCTCGTCCGTGCGGATCAGCAGATGCCGCACGATGTCGTCCGAGATCGCGAACCCACCCTCGAGCTCGTGGGCACGCTCCGGGTCGAGGCGCATCTGCGTCAGCACGTAGTTTCCCTCGGTGTGGCGGCCAATCGGGTAGGCCAGCTTGCGCCGTCCCCAGGGTGTCACCTCGACGACCTCGCCGCCGCGGCTCGTCACCGCCGACGTCACACGCTCAATCGCCGCCGGCACGTCTTCCTCCGCGATATCGGGGTTCATCACCACGACCAGTTCGTATTCGTGCAAGGTCACCTCCCGACCCGGCGTCAAATGAAATCGCCCGTGCCCTCCGGGCATCCGCTCGGAGGCCGGGCTCTCGAAGCTGCATCAAAGCGGCCGAAGGTTCGACAGCGCAAGAAGTATAAGAAGTGCCCCGCCGCAAGTCAACGAGTCCCCGCGCGTGTTCTGGCAGGCACATGACAAGCCGTGCCTTCGCTCCCCCCGGGCAGGGCCTCGCCCGGAATCAACGACTCGGCGTGATCGCGGCGCGGCGCCACTACGACGGCAGGACGTAGAACGCGATGATCGAGAAATGGATCAGCCCGCCGGCCACCACGAGCAGATGGAACACCTCGTGGTAGCCGAAGACGCGCGGGAAGGGGTTCGGCCGCCGCGCACCGTAGACCAGCGCCCCGACCGAGTACAACGCGCCGCCGGCGACGAGCAGCAGCAGCGGCGCCAGCGCCAGCGCCGAGGCGATCGGCGCCACCGCGACCACCGCCACCCAGCCGACGGCCAGGTACAGCGCGACGCTCAGCCAGCGCGGCGCCCACGGCCAGGCGATCTTCAGGAGCATGCCCGCGCCCGCCAGGCTCCAGACCACGCACAGGATCGAGATGCCCCAGGCGTTGTTGAGGACGATCAGGCAGAACGGCGTATACGTCCCGGCGATCAACGCGAAGATCATCGCGTGGTCGAGACGCTTGACGACGCCGCGGAGCGCGCGCGGCCACGGCGCCAGGTGGTAGCCGGCGCTGACGCCGTAACAGGCGATCAGGCTCGCACCAAAGACCGCCGCGGCGACGTAGGCGCGCGGCGAGCGCGCCAGCAGGAGCATGACGGCGAGCCCGAACGGTGCCGCGACCGCCGCCGCGAGGTGGAACGTGCCGCGCAGCAGCGGCTTCGGCGGCTCGGCGGCGAGCGCGCTGGCCCCTGTGTCCCCGGTCATTCGCCGCCCTGCTTCTTCTCGGCCGTGCGCGTGCGCGGGATCGACTGCATCCACGCCTGCACGATGGCCTCCGGCCGCATGCCGAGCAGCGCGTCGGACCATGCGGCGTAGCGCCGCGCCGTGCCGCTCCCCATCCGCATCAGCTCGACCTGCGCCCTCAGCGATTCGGAGCGCGCGCCCAGGAACTCGCCCAGCGCGAGCATGGCGCGGCTCTCCTGCTTCCACACCTCCTGGTACTTCTCGACGAACGCGATCATCTCGTCCGTGACGTCGAGCAGGTCGCCGAAGCGCGGGATGGCGCTCAACGGCGACCGCGCGCGGGACTTGCGGGCGCGCTCCTCGGGCATCTGCGACTCCTCCTCCACCGTATGGACGTCTGCCGCGCACCGGCCCCGCTCCGTCGCCGTCCTGCCGCATGCTGGCGCGGAGCGGCTGCGGCGGGCCGCGGCCGGCTACTCCGCGGCCGGTCCCTCCGCCGGCTGCTGTTCGAGCGCCTCCGCGCCGATGGTCGCGATGAACGGCAAGTTGCGGAACTTCTGGAAGTGATCCAGCCCGTAGCCGACCACGAACGCGTCCGGCACCTCGAACCCCACGTAGTCGAGCCGCACATCGACCAGCCGCCGCACGCGCTTGTCGAGCAGCGCGCAGACCCGCAGGCTCGCCGGCTCCCGCGCTTCGAGCTGGAGCCGCAGGTGGTGCAGCGTCATCCCCGTGTCGACGATGTCCTCGACGATCAGCACGTCCCGGCCCGCGATGTTCTCCGTCAGGTCCTGGACGATGCGCACGGCGCCGCTGCGGTCGCCCTCGTACGAGGAGATCGTCATGAAGTCGATACTGAGCGGCAGCGAAAGGTGCCGCATCAGGTCGGCCATGAAGCAGGTGACGCCTTTGAGCACGCCGACGAGCAGCGGCTCCTTGCCGGCGTAGTCCCGCGTGATCTCCACCCCCAGCTCGTTGACGCGCCGCTCGATCTCCGTTCCGGTGATCAGCACGTCGCGCACGCCCATCACCTCTTGCTCGTGTGCCGCACCGATGCCGTACTTGGCGAGCAGGCTCAGGTAGTCGCGCTTGTGCAACAGCTTGATCCGCACGTCCGGATAGAGCGCCCGCAACTGGCGCAGCTTACGGTGCTTGTCCGTCACCAGCCCCTGCTTCAGCGTCGTCAGCTCGATGTACAGGTCGAGGTCGCTCAGGTAGAAGTCCGGCGAGAACGCCTCGATCACCCGTCCGTCATCGCTGCGCCGGAGCGGGAACGTCCGCGGCTCGTACTGCCAGCGCACGTTGTAGAAGTCCAGCAGCCGCGCGAACTCCTCCTCGCTCTCGTGCGCGAACCTGGCATCTTCGATGCGGCTGGCGGAGGCGGGGCGGGCCTGGGCGAGCGGACGGCTCATGTCGCTCCTACACGGCGATCCCGTTGACGATGTGACGCATCGCGATCTCGATGTGGCGGGTGAGCTCGGGGGGCACAGCGCCGTCTGCTGGCGCCTCGGCGGGCGACATCATACAGTCGGCAAAGGCGCCCACGACCGTCATGACGAGCTGCTTTGCCAGCTCGTCCGCGTCATCGCTGTACAGCGCCCCCCGCTCCATGTAGTGCTTCAGGATGCGCGCCTCCGCCCGCGTCCAGCGGCTGACCAGCATCCGATACTCCTCCATCGCCACCGGGTCTTCTGCGATGGCCTGGACCAGCAGCACCTTCATCAGGTCACGGTTGGCGTACATCAGCGCCAGCGCGCTCGCGGCGATGCCCGAGATGGCCTCCAGGGGTCCGA
>JAKAMA010000214.1 GCA_021813085.1 Chloroflexota bacterium
ATCGTCACCGGCGCCAGCGCCGGCATCGGGTGGGAGACCGCGCTCGCGTTCGCGCGGCGCGGCGCCAACGTCGTGCTGGCGGCGCGGCGCGAGGAGCGCCTGCGCGAGCTGGCGGCGCGCATCGAGCGCATCGGCGTCGAGGCGCTCGTCGTCCCAACGGACGTCGGACGGCCCGAAGACATCGCGCGCCTGGTGCAGGCGACGCTCGACCGCTTCGGCCGCATCGACGTGCTGGTGAACAACGCCGGTTTCGGCTTCAGCGGCACGATCGAGGAGACGACCGAAGCCGACATGCGCGAGCTGTGGGACGTCAACTACATGAGCGCGTTCCTGGCGACGAAGGCCGTGCTTCCGGTCATGCGACGGCAGCGGCGCGGCCACATCGTCAACGTCTCGTCCGTCGTCGGCAAGCTGGCCTTCCCGTTCCACGGCGCCTACTCGGCGACGAAGTTCGCGCTGATCGGCATGACGGAGGCGCTGCGCGGCGAGCTCGAAGGCTCCGGCGTCACGGCGACGGTCGTGCTGCCCGCGAGCACGCGCACGGAGTTCTTCGACGTCCAGCGCACGCACGACGGCCACGTCTCCGCGCCCACCGGCCCGCAGCAGGACCCCGACGCCGTCGCGCGCGCCATCGTCCGCTCGGTGCGGCGGCCGACGCCCGAGGTGAACATGGTGCGCCCGTTCCGCATCGCCTACGGGCTGGCGGCGTTCTTCCCGTTCCTGCGCGACTTCGCCGGCCGCCAGTTCTACCGCCGCAGCAAGGGACGCCCCCGCCGCATGCCCGCCGCGCCGACCGAGGCAGGAAGCGAGAACGTGGATGTGGAGACGGATATGGACGCGCGATAGCGCGGAGACGCGGTCAGCCACCGACGCGCCGATACACCAGGCAGGCGTTCTGGCCCCCGAGCGCGAAGCTGTTCTTCAGCGCCACCCGCAGCGGCGCGGCCCGTGGCCCCTCCGCGACGTAATCCAGATCGCACGCCGGATCCGGCTCCCGCAGGTTGATCGTTGGCGGGATGACGCCGTCACGCAGAGCCATCACCGTGACGACCGACTCGATCGCCCCCGCCGCGCCCAGCGCGTGACCCAGCATCGACTTCACCGAACTCACGGCGACGCGAGACGCGTGGCACCCCAGCGCGAGCTTGAGCGCGCGGGTCTCCGCCACGTCGTTCAGCGGCGTCGACGTGCCGTGCGCGTTCACGTAGTCGACCTCCGCCGCGGCGACGCCCGCATCTTCGAGCGCGAGGGCGATGCAACGCGCGGCTGCCGTGCCATCGGGACGCGGCGCGAGCTGATTGTGCGCGTCCGACGTTGACGCGACGCCGGCGACCTCGGCCAAGACCGGCGCCCGCCGGCGCTGTGCGTGCTCCCGCTCTTCAAGCACCAGCATCGCGGCGCCTTCCGTCGGCACGAAGCCGTCGCGGCGCCGGTCGAACGGACAGCTCGCCTCTTCCGGCGGACAGTCGCGCGTCGAGAGCGCCCGCAGCGCGGCGAACGTCGAGAGCCCGTACGGCGTGAGCCATGCTTCGGTGCCGCCGGCGAGCGCGACATCCGCTCTTCCCGCGCGGATCATCTCGGTCGCCTGGCCGATGGCCATGGTGCCGGACGCACACGATGCCGTACAGGTCAAGATGGGCCCCCCGAGGCCGAGCGCGATGCTCACCTGCTGCGCCGCCACGTCCGGGAGCGCCTTCACCAGCGTCAGCGGATCCATGCCGCGCCAGCCGCGCGCCCGCCAGCCGTCCACCAGCGCCGGCCCACAGGGGAACCCTCCGCTGCCGTTCCCCACCACCGTTGCGACGCGCCGCCCATCGACGGCGTCATGAGCGAGCCCGGCGTGCTCCCACGCCTCGCGGGCCGACGCCAGCGCGAACTGGGAGAAGGGCAGCAGACGCCGCGCCTCGACCCGCCCCAGCATCTGGCACGGGTCGAAGTCCCGCACCTGCCCCGCGGCCCGGCACGGAAGGTCGCACGCGCCACGGTCGAGCGCCGTCACCGCCGAGCGTCCTTCGCGCACGCCCCGCCACAATGCCGCGGCGCCCACGCCGAACGGCGTGACCGCGCCCAGCCCGGTCACCACCACGCGCCGCCGCGGCGCGGTCACGGCGCGACGGTCTGCCGCGCGGCGACGTACTCAACCACGTCGCGCACGGTCTTGAAGGCCTGGAAGTCGACCTCCTCCGTCACGACGATCGCGAAGCACTCTTCCAGCGCCATCGCCAGCTCGAACGCGTCGAGGGAGTCGAAGTCCAGGCTTGCCTGCGTCCCGTCCTGCGAGAACAGCCGCGTGTCCTCCGCGACCGCCGCCGCGTCGAGATCCTTGATCTCGGCGATGATCGCGGTGACCTGCCGCCGCACGTCTGTGGCTTCGAGCACGGCTATGTTCCCTGTTTGTCCTACTTCCCGCCCGGCGGTGGGGGTGGCGGCGGCGGGGCCGGCGTGCTTGTGGCCGTTGGCACGGCGGTCGGCGAGGGCGTGGGGGTGGGGAACGTCTGCCAGAAGACGTCGTGCATCCACTTGTTCGTGTGATCACCTGTGGGGCTGATGCGGCAAGGCGTGCCGCTCTCGCAGGGAATAGTGAGGAGGTTGTTCTTGCTGACAACCGGACCGACGGGCCCCCCGCTCTGGTGCAGGTGCGGGCCAGACGAAATGGGGCAATCAGGGTGCTTCACGCGGCCGAGATAGAAAATGTTCCAGTCGCCGCCGATCAGGAACGTTTGGTCCACCCGCCGTTGATCGATGTGCACGAACTCGAAGCGGGCGATATCTTTGACCTGGTCTTCGGGCTTGTAGATCCGGACGCTCACCCCACTGCACGTTGTGCCGTGCGGCTGAACTTTCGCAACGAGCCAGGCGCTTGGTGCCATGTTGTAAGCCTGGAAGTAGACTGGGGCGCCGCACACCGCGGGGGCCGGCCCCGGTCCGTCCGGGTCGACGGACTGGTCAGGCGGACACGGACCAACCACCGAAGGGTCGGTCACGGTGCCATCGCCCTTCAGGAGGTCGAGCGCCGGCCTCCCCGTCCCGTCGTCGCAGTGCCACCAGTCGCCGTACGTCGGTGTGTTGCACGCATACGGCTGGAGCTCGGCCTGCGTCCACCACTCCGCCCGGGCGTCCATCGTCGCGAGCCCGACGATGACCCTCAGGTGATGATCCTCGGCGGCGGCGATCCCGAGACCCGCAGCCAGCGCCGCGGAACCGGCCCCGGCGGCGGCTGCTGCCCTTACCCACGTCGCGCGCGTTCGCCTCATGGTAAGTAACCCCCTTGACTACAGGCACGCCTCAGCGCAGCGATTCAGCGACTTTCAGGAGTTCGGCGAAGTCGGCAATGTCCCCTATGATCTCCGTGGTGATTCCACGGTCGATTACATACAGGCGCTGGGGGCCTCCCTGGCCGGGCTTACTCCGGAAGAACACTGCGGGAGCGCCGACCACGGTCCCCTCTTCAAGCGCGACCCAACTGTCCACAGGCGGCACCCGCACATCGAGCGGCAGCGGGCGGCGGCTGCGAGAGATTGAGATTTCCGTAGCGCCGATCGCCCCCGGGAACCGCCAGACGATGTCCCGTACTTCACGGCCGCAGAGGTAGTCCGTCGTCGGCGGCTGGTACGTGAAGCCGGCGGGGATGTAGCCGACGGTGACGTAGAGGTCGGAGGCCTGGATCAGCGCCGGTATGTCCAGCCCCGCTTCCGGGCTGGCGCACGCGGGCTCAGAGCGCGCCGGCGCGCTTCCGGGCGCATCCTCGTACCCGTAGGGCAGGATCCGGAACGGTCCCTTCACCACGGCAGGCCCGGGGTTCTTCGGGTAATTCGGGACCTGCACGTTGACCGGCCCCTGCTGGCCGGATGGCCCGGTCGCCCGCACCTCCACGCGCGTGCTCGGCTCCTGGCCGCTGGTCAGCGCGCGCGTCCCGAGGATCGTGCCGGCAGCGACCACCATGATCGCCGCCGCGGCCGCGATCACCCGCGTCCGCGTGAACCAAGAGGATCTGTTCATCGTTCCCTCCCGTCTCGTGCGCCCTGGCGACTGCCTGCCGTCACTCCGTGCTCTTTCTGCTCCGCCGCAATCCCGGTCCCAGCGGCGAGATCATCTTCCACCGCCGCGATGAACCCGTAGCGCCGCATCGCCTGCGCCCAGTCCTCGCGGCGCAGGCTGTAGAACAGGTGGTCCCAGTAGCGGTCCCGGTACCACGAGTGCTCCCGGAGCCGCCCCTCGTACCGGAACCCCAGCTTCTCGTTGAGCCTGCGACTGGCGTCGTTGAAGGCGAAGATCTCGCCGCAGAGCTTGCGGAGGGGGAACTGCTCGAAGAGGTAGCGGCTGAACAGCGCCGCCCACTCGCCGAGCTGCGGCCGCGCGCGGAACGGCGGCTCGACGTATGCCTGTAGCCAGGCCCAGCCGTCGGCGATGTTCAGGTTGTAGGCGCGCGCGAAGCCAAAGCGCGCCCCCGTCGCCTGCTCGACCAGCAGGAACGTGACGCCGTCGCGCAGCCACGCCTCGAGCATCGGGAGGAACTGCGGGTACGTAGTCACCTGCCGGTACTGCGAGGTCCAGAGCGGCGCCTCGTCGCGGTCGCTCCACCACCGGAAGATCAGCTCGAAGTCCTCCGGCCAGACCGGCCGGAGCGCCACGTGCCGCCCCTGCATGGCGGCAGGTCGGAAGATGTCTCCCTGCGAAACCACCGCGCTACGCCCCTCGCTAGCGCCGTACCGCCAATGTTGGAGTTATCATATCACGGGGGGGGGGGTTGTCAAGGGGGTGCGAAGACAGGATGTTTGCGCCCACGCCGGGCCGCACCGGGCCGACACGCCCCACCCTCCATCGCCCATCTCCCAGCCGTCCCGCCGGGCGCACGATGCGCGCTACCCGATCACCCCGCGCTCGCGCAGATACGGGATCGCCCGTGCGACGTCCTCCGGCGGCTGCGTCTGGTTGATCTCGAACACGCGCAGCGCGCCCGGCGGGAGCCCCGCGGCGATGTAGCGCCAGTCGACGTCGCCGTTGCCCGGCGCCCGATGGTCCGCCAGCCACGT
>JAKAMA010000002.1 GCA_021813085.1 Chloroflexota bacterium
GTCGAGCACGCGTTCGTAGCTGGCGCCCATGGCGTCGAGCATGTCGAAGATGACGCCGCGGACGAGGTCGGAGGTGGGCCGCACGCTCCGGACGGGCCGCAGCCCCGCCCGGCCGGCCAGATGGCCCGTCCGGGAAGCGCGCGGCTGCGGCAGGCTCCTGAGGACGCGTCCGCGCGCGGAGCCGCCGATCACGCGCATCGCCTGTGCCTTCGCCGCACCGCCAGCCTCAGCGGACGGTGAGCGCGATGCGCTGGGCGGCGCGGACGACGCCGTCGCTGACGATCAGGGTCAACTGGTACGAGCCGGGCGTGGTCGGCGCCGTCCAGGTCACCGACTCGCCGGTCCTGGCGTCGAGCGTGCCGGCCGCGGCCTCCCAGGCGGGCGTCAGCAGCGCACCGTTCGGCTTCGTGAGGGTGATCGAGCCGCTGTCGGCGAGCTGGGCGACCGCGGCCCACACGTCACCGCCGCCCCCCTGGGTCGAAGCGTCGCTGATCACGACGCCGCCGAGGCCAAAGCGCTGGGCGAGCGCCAGCCGGAAGGCGGCGCTGAACTCGTTGGCGATCCAGACGGTGCGCTTGCCGCCCCGCCCGGCGTAGCTGAACGTGACGGCGCGCGCCGCGTCGTCCCAGTGCATGCCGCTCGCGCCGGCGGCCTGCGCGAGGTTCTGCGCCGTCAGCCTGACGCGCGCCCCCGGCGCGACGTCGCCGGTGGCGTCCGTCGTCACCTGGCTCGCGATCGTCAGCGCGTCCGCGAGCGACATCGCCCGCAGACCGTCGCTGCCGCGCTCGACGCTGAGCGAGCTGATGGGCAGCAGGATCTTTGACTTGTCGACCTTGCCGGTGATGTAGGTGAGCGCCGCCTCGGTGTCCTGGAAGTAGAGTTCCTGGTCCAGCTCGCCGGCGATCTCGATCGTGTCCGCGGCCTGGCCGAGCTTCGCCCAGTCATACGCCCCCGGGTCCATGCTGCCGCCGTGATTCGATGGCATCGGCAGCGTCAGCGTGAGCGTACGGCGGTCGGCGTGCAGGGCCGTGGCGAGCTGCGACACGAAATCCGTGAACTCGCTCCTCAGTTGCGGGCTGACCGCCCGGTAGTCGATGGCGATCCCCGGGTAGTTCCCTTGCTTCACCGCGTTCGCGATCGCCGTCGCGTGCTTCTGGCGCAGGGCCGAGGACCGCAGGATCGCGTCGACGACGGCCGGGTCTGGCGCGACGATGCCGGGGACCACGGTGTAGCTTGCGGGCGGGACGGCGGGCGGTTGTCCGGCAAGCGCGCCGTCGGCGGTGGGGATGAAGGTCAACGGGTGGACGGTCGTGAGCGCCGCGGCGGCGGCCGGCGCCACCGTCGTCCCCGCCGGCACGATGCCCGCGACCTGCAGCAGCGACTTCGTGCGGCGGAGCACCGCCACGTTGCCCGGCAGCGCGCTCACGTCGCCTCGGGCGGCTGAGCCGCCCGCGAGCAGGCTCGCGGGCGAAAGCCGTTGCCACGTGCCCCCCGCGTAGGTGTACAGCGCGAGGTTGTTCTGGTCGGTCTGCTTGTCCTTCAGGGGCACCGTCAGGCGCGAGGCGCCCCGCTTGTCCGGCGGCGCGGCGAGGTCGAAGAGCGCGCTCGCCGCCACCAGGCCCGCGGGCAGTTTCGGCATGCCGCTGCGCACGGTCGATGTGTATGTGGCGGCGTTCCCTGGCCCGGAAGAGGATGACGCCGGAGCGCCGCCGCCCCGGCTGAGCACCGAGATCGGGGGCAGCACGAGCACGAGGAGGAGGATCGCCAGGCCAATGATCGTGCCGATGACGTAGACGGCCGCACGGTCCGGGGCCGGCGGGCGCGCCGCCTCGGTGAGGAGCGGATCGAACGGGCCACGCTTGTCGCTTGCCATCAGCAGTCGCGCCCGGCGCGGGCGGCGACGCGTACCTCCAGGTCTCCGGATGCGGGCGGCTCCGTAGCCGGAGAGCCGCGGAATCGCGGCCGTGTGGCCCGCCCCGCCGGGTGCGTCCGCGCCCCGCCGGCCATACGGCCCGTCCGGGGCGCGCGACCCTGGGTCTCGTGGCCGCACGACACCCGATCTTTCCCGCTCCGGGCCCGTGCGTCAACCCCCGCGCGCTTGCGACGATTCCTACCTTCACAACTGTTGCCTGCGATGCACCCCGTGGCGGGGAGGCGCCAGCGTGCTTTACAGCCTCGCGTGAGCGCCGGTATACTCCGGGCAGACTGCTGACTGAGGCGACGCGCGTCCCTCAGTTCTTTTTTTCACATCGAGCAGCCTGGATTCTGCCGCTGCGGCACCGGGACCGGGACCGTCACGGAGGATGCACATGGTCGAGAAGGCACAACCGCTCACCCGCGAGGGGCTCCAGAAGATCGAGGAAGAGCTGCGCCACCTGGAGACGGTCCGCCGTGCCGAGGTGGCGGACAAGATCCGTCAGGCGAAGGAGCTCGCCAGCACGCAGAACAATGCCGAGTACGAGGACGCCAAGAACGAACAGGCGATGGTCGAGGGGCGCATCCTGCAGCTCCAGGCGCTGATCCAGAACGCCGAACTGATCGACGAGGACGGCGCCGCCCACTCCAAGCAGGTGACTCTTGGCAGCCACGTCAAGGTCAAGAGCGACGAGGGCAAGTCCGTCGAGTACATCATCGTCGGCCCCGCTGAAGCCGACCCCCGTGAGGGCAAGATCAGCAACGAGTCGCCCGTCGGCCGTGCCCTCATCGGCAAGCGTGTGAACGACGAGGTGAAGGTCGCCGCGCCCCGGGGCATCATCACCTACAAGGTCACCAAGATCAGTTAGCGCCGGGTCGCCCCTGCGCCGGTGTCCGCGGCATGCGCGACGGCGCGGGCCCCGCCGGGCGGATCGTCGTGCCAGTCGGCGGCCCAGGCACTGATGGCGGCGAACACGTCGCTCAGGCTGCTGCCCTTCTCTGTCAACACGTACTCGATGCGCACCGGCGTCTCGGGAATCACGTGGCGCGCGACGAGGCCCTCGACCTCCAGCTCCTTGAGCCGCTCGGAGAGCATGCGGTCACTCAAGCCCGGGATCGTGCTCGCGAGCGCGTTGAAGTGGGAGACGCCGGCGTGGAGCGCGCGCAAGATTGCCCCGTTCCAACGCCGGCCGATGAGCTCGACCGCATGATGGAAGTACGGGCAGAACGGTTCGGTGTGTGCTCGCTCCACAGATGCTCCTGCGGCCTAGGGTAGCAAGAACACGCTTCTTGACACCGTAGGCTCACGGAAGTATAGTAGCTGCTGAGAAAGAAGTACAGGCCCGGCCGGGCCGCATGGACCACAGAAGGGACCAGCAACCATGACCTCTCCTGCCACCACGACGAGCACCTGGACCATCGATGGCGCCCACAGCGTCGTCGAGTTCGCCGCCAAGCACATGATGGTCTCGACCGTGAAGGGACGGTTCCGCGGCGTCGAGGGCACGCTCAACATCGATGACGAACAACCGGAGCGTTCGACCGTGACCGCGATCATCGACACCGCGACGGTGGACACCGGCGTCGAGCAACGCGACGCGCACCTCCGCTCGGACGACTTCTTCAACGCCGAAAAGTACCCGAAGATCACCTTCCGCAGCACCCGCGTCGAGAAGCTGGACGACGAACGCTGGCGCCTCATCGGTGACTTGACGATCCGCGACGTGACGAAGGAAGTCGTCCTTGACACCGAGTACGAGGGCCAGATCAAGGATGCGTTCGGGAAGCAGCGGGCGGCGTTCCATGCGACGACGCAGATCAACCGCAGGGAGTTCGGCCTGAACTGGAACGGGGTCATCGAGGCGGGTGGCGTCGTCGTCGGCGACAAGATCAAGATCGAGCTGAACATCGCCGCCATCCGCAACGACTAGCGCAGCGGGGTGGCGCTGGGAGAGGGCGTGGAGCCCTGGCTCCGCGCCCTCTCCGTGTCCAACGACCAGCCTCGCCCGGTGCTCGTCCGAATGGGCGCGCCCGCTACACTGGTTGCGGGCCGAAGTGGCGGAATGGCAGACGCGACGGTCTCAAAAACCGTTGGGCGGCAACGCCCGTGTGGGTTCGACTCCCACCTTCGGCACCAGATGCGATCCTGAATCGGGCTGTTTTCGGAGCGGTACGGGCGAGGACGCACCGGGATCAGCAGCTTCGGCTCACGGCGTGAAACGATACTGAGGGTCGCGCCCTACTGCGAGATCAGTTGCTCGTGCTCGCGGCAACGGGTGTCATCCTGCCAGTCACCCGGGTCGAGATGTCCGCGCTACACTGCCAGAGTTCGCGCGCCGACGGACGCCTGCCGGGGACGCTCCGACGCCCTGCGCCCGCGGTCCGGACGATCCGCCACCCGGCATCACCGTCCGCAGCGTACGGCCTGGTTGGCGTGACGGAGGGAATGCCTGTGAGCGTGCGCTTCGACCACGTGAGCAAGCGGTTCGGCGATGTTGAGGCGCTCGTCGACTTCACGCTCGACGTCGCCGACGGCGAGTTCATGGTGCTGCTCGGTCCCTCGGGTTGCGGCAAGACGACGGCGCTGCGCATCCTCGCCGGCCTCGAGGAGCCGACGGCAGGAGCGGTGACCATCGCCGGCCGCGACGTCACGGACCTGCCCCCGCGGCAGCGCGACGTCGCGATGGTCTTCCAGAACTACGCGCTCTACCCGCACATGAGCGTCTACGACAACATCGCGTTCGGCCTGCGGATGCGCCGCATCCCGCGCCGCGAAATCGACCGCACGGTGCGCGAGGCCGCCGCCACGCTGGCGATCGCGGACGTGCTCGCACGAAAGCCGGGCGCGCTATCGGGCGGCCAGCGGCAGCGGGTCGCGCTCGCGCGCGCCATGGTCCGGCGGCCGCGTGCGTTCCTGATGGACGAGCCGCTGTCGAACCTCGACGCGAAGCTGCGCGCGCAGACGCGCGTCGAGCTGATCCGCCTCCACCGGCAGCTACAGACGACCGTGGTCTACGTCACGCACGACCAGGTGGAAGCGATGACGATGGGCCACCGCATCGCCGTGCTGGAGCGCGGCCGGCTGCAGCAGGTGGGCGAGCCGCGGGAGATCTACGAGCGGCCGGCGAACCTGTTCGTCGCGGAGTTCATCGGATCGCCGTCGATGTCGTTCTTCCGCGGCCCGCTGCGCCAGACCGACGGCGGCGGGGCCGTCGTCGACGTGCCGCACTTGCCGTTCGCGCTCGACCCGGCGCAGGCGGCGGCGGCGCGTGGTGCGGGCTGGGCCGAGGTCGTGGTCGGCGTGCGGCCTGAGCACATCGTGCTGGCCGAGGACTTCGGCGAGCGATACGCGGCGGCGACCTTCGAGGCGGACATCGACGTGGTCGAGTCGCTCGGGAACGAGCTCCACGTCTCGCTCATCTCCCAGGGGCGCGGCATGGTCGCCCGTCTGCCGGCGGGCGCGCCTGTCGCCGCGGGCGAGGCGAGGCGCTTCGCCGTTGCGCGCGGGCACCTGCTGCTGTTCGAGCCCGAGCACGGGACGAGGCTCGGATGAGCGAGGAGACGATGGCGGGCCGGCGGGTCGGGTCGCCGCGCGCGCGGGCGATCCGGCAGACCGTGGCGGCGGCACCGTTCCTGCTGCCGTCGCTCGTGCTGTTCGCCGTCTTCGTCTTCTACCCGCTCGTCCGATCGATCTGGCTGGGGTTCCACGCGACCGACCCGTTCGGGCGGAACGAGGTCTGGGTGGGGACGGCGCAGTACCACGACGTGCTGACGTCCAGCGACTTCCGCCACAGCCTGCTGGTGTCGGGGCAGTTCGCCCTCTACACGGTGATCCCGGCCACCGCCATCGGCCTGTATCTCGCGCTGCTATCGCACCGGCGGCTCCCCGGCATCGTCATCTTTCGCACCATCTTCTCCTCCACCGTCGCGACGTCGGTCGCCGTCTCGTCGGTGGTGTGGCTGCTGATGCTGAACCCGAGCGTTGGTGTGCTGAACTACGTCCTAGGCAAGGGCGGCGTCCCGACCGAGAGCTGGCTCACGAGCCCGACGTGGGCGCTGCCGGCCGTGGCGATGACGACGGTCTGGATGAACATCGGCTTCGCGACGATCGTCATCCTCGCGGGCCTGCAGAACATCCCGGAGGAGCTGTACGAGAGCGCGCGCGTCGACGGCGCCGGGCGCTGGAGCGAGTTTCTGCACGTTACCCTGCCCGGGCTCTCGCCGACGCTGCTGTTCGTCTCGGTGGTGGGGGTGATCTTCGCGTTCGAGTCGTTCGGCCAGATCCAGATCCTGACGCAGGGGGGGCCGCTCGACGCGACGAACGTCATCGTCTACTCGATCTATCGCGAGGCGTTCCTGCACTACAACATCGGCCTGGCGTCGGCGCAGGCGGTGGTGCTGTTCGTCATCGTGCTGCTGTTGACGTTGCTGCAGTTCGGGGTGGCGCGACGATGGGTGTTCTACCAATGACGCGCCAGAGCGCCGGCCGGGCCGCGCTGCGGCTGCTCGGGTGGCTGCCGCTCTACGCGCTGCTCGCGGCGTCGGCCGCCGTGGTGATGTTCCCGCTCTACATGACGGTGGTGGACAGTCTGCAACCGATCGCGAAGTTCCTGACCTTCCCGCCCGACTTCTGGCCGCACACGCCCGTCTGGTCGAACTATCGCGCGGCGATGACGAGTATCCCCATGCCGCGGTACATGGCGAACAGCCTGATCATGGCGACCGTCATCACGGTGGGAGAGGTCGTGACGGCGGCGCTCGCGGCGTACGCGTTCTCCTTCATGCGCTTCCCCTTCCGGACGCCGCTCTTCTTCCTCTTCCTGTCGACGATGATGGTGCCGTGGGAGATCTCGATCATCCCGAACTTCCAGACGATCCAGCGGCTGAACTGGCTGGACACCTACCAGGGGCTGACCGTGCCCTTCCTTGCGACGGCCTTCGGCACGTTTCTGCTGCGCCAGCACTTCATGTCGCTGCCGCGGGAGCTGAAGGACGCCGCGGACATCGACGGCTACGGCGACCTGCGCTTCCTGCTGTCGGTCGTCGTGCCGCTGTCGCGCGCAGCGCTGGCGACGCTGGCCGTGTTCGCGTTCCTGCAGGCGTGGAACCAGTACCTCTGGCCGCTGCTTGTAACGAACGACCCGAACATGCGGACGGTCCAGATCGGCATCGCGTCGCTGCAGTCGGAGGAAGTGCAGCGCACGAACGTCGTGCTGGCCGGCACGATCCTCGCGCTGCTGCCGATGCTGGCGCTGGTCATCGCCTTCCAGCGCTTCCTGGTGCGCGGGCTGACGGCCGGCGCGCTCAAGGGGTGAGGGATGCGGCGGCTCGCGGCGCTGTGCGCCGTCTTCGCACTGACGCTCGCCGCCGGCTCCGGCTGCGGCAGCGGCGGCGTGCGCTACAGCCATGGGCGCGTCGAGGTGCGGCTCTGGCACTCGATGAGCGGCGTCACCGGCGACGCGCTGAAGAAGATCGTCGACGGCTTCAATGCGTCCCAGAGCGAGTACACCGTGGTCCCGATCTTCCAGGGCGGCTACGCGGACTCGCTGAAGAAGCTCGTGTCCTCGCTCGACACATCGAGCATGCCGGCGCTGATCCAGCTCGATGACATCGAGCTGCGGTTCATGGTGGACAGCCACGCCATCGTGCCCGCCCAGGACTTCGTCGATGCGGACGCGCGCACGCCGGGCTCGCACCCGGCCAACCTTGCGGACTTCGAACCGCGCGCGCTCGACTACTACACGCTGAACGGCAAGCTGCAGGCGATGCCCTTCAACCTCTCCGGGCCGGTGCTCTACTACGACCGCGACGTCTTCGCGCAGGCCGGCATCGACCATCCGCCCGCGACGCTCGACGAGGTGCGCGCGGACGCGCAGCGGCTGCTGCTGCACAACCCCGACGGGTCGCTGAAGCGCAACGGCATCGCGCTCAGCATCAACGGCTGGTGGCTCGAGCAGATGATGGCGAAGCAGGGGGCGCTCTTCGCTAACAACGGGAACGGACGGCAGGGCCTCGCGACGAAGGTGCTGATCGACTCGCCGGCCGGCATCGCCGTGCTCTCCTGGTGGCAGCAGATGGTCCGCTCCGGTCTGGCGACGAACGTCGGCACGTCGGGGCTGCAGTCGCTGCTGGCGGTGGTCACCGGCAAGAGCGGGATGGCCATCGAATCCGTCTCGGCGTTGCGCGCGATCGTGCTGGCGCTCGGGCCGGCGAGCGCGCGACTGGGTGTGGCGCCGATGCCGGCGCCGCCGGCGCCCGACAACAGTGGCGGCATGGTGCTCGGCGGCGCGGCGATGTGGATCATGAAGGGCCGGCCGCTCGCCGAGCAGCGCGGCGCCTGGGAGTTCCTGAAGTATGCGACGCAGCCGCAGGTGCAGGCGCAGTGGCACTACGACACCGGCTACTTCCCGGTGCGGGTATCAGCGTGGGATCTGGAGCCGGCGGCGTCGCTGCACCGCCAGTACCCGCAGTTCGCGATCGCGCACGACCAGGTGGTGCGGTCGCCGCGAAACCTCGCCACCGCGGGCGCGGTCATCGGGCCCTTCACGCAGGTGCGGGAGTACGAGCAGACGGCGTTCGAGCAGGTGTTGGTGGGCGGCAAGACGCCGCAGGAAGCGCTGGCCACCGCCGCAAAGGACGCCGACCGCGCCATCGCCCGCTACAACCGGAGTGTGCGATGAACCTGGACGCGGCGGCGCCACAAGCGAATGCTCCCGGACCGGCACCGATGCAGGGTCGCATCTGGTGCCGAAGGTGGGAGTTCATGCACCCGCGAGGTCCGTGTCAGCGCTTGTGCGCGGCGTGCGGCCACATGCCGCTCCGGCGTTGGCGGCCCGGAGTGCTATGATCCCACCCTGTCCATGACGGAGGTGAGCCATGAAGGATCTGCACGGAAGCAACGCGATCGTCACGGGCGCGTCGCGCGGGCTTGGTGTCTACATCGCGAAGACCCTGGCCGGACGAGGCGTGAACGTCGCCCTCGCCGCGCGTTCAGCGGAGCGCCTCGAGGAGACCCGCCGTGCGTGTGAGGCACTCGGCGTGCGTGCGGTCGCCGTCCCGGTCGACGTGACCTCGCTCGATGACCTGCGCCGCCTCACCGACACGGCGCGCCGGACGCTCGGCCCGATCGACATCCTGGTGAACAACGCGGGGATCGAGCTGACCGCCAGCCTCGTCGACCACTCGTTCTCGCAGATCGATGACATCGTCCGCACAAACCTGGGCGCGCCGATCTGGCTGACCAAGCTCGTGCTGCCAGACATGATCGCGCGCCGGCGCGGCGCCGTGGTGCAGGTGTCGTCGCTTGCGGGCAAGGCCGGCGAGCCATACGGCGCCATCTACTCCGCCACGAAGGCGGGGCTGATCGGATTCACCGATTCGCTCAACATGGAACTGGATGGCACGGGGGTCAGGGCGAGCGCCGTCTGTCCCGGCTATGTGAGCGAGGCCGGCATGTGGGAAGCGCAGGGCCTGACGGCGCCGCGCATGTTGAAAGAGGTGCCGCCGCAGAAGGTGGCCGACGCAGTCATCAAGGCGATCGGTGGCGCGACCCTGGTGCCGGTCACGTCGGGCCCGATCCGGCCGTTGTTCGCTCTCGCCGACCTGATGCCCGGTCTGAACCTGTGGGTCGCCCGCCGTCTCGGCGTCATCGAGATGATGCGCGGTCAGGCAGAGCGCCTGCAGGCCGGTGCCGACCGGCCGCCCGTCGGCGACGTCGCGGCCGGCGGCGCTGACGCACAGGCGGCACAACGGCAGTAATCGCGATGGTCGTTGCCGGCGGCCCTACGCGCGTCGCCGACCGTGCGACCAGAGCCCGGCCAGCGACAGGGCGAGCAGGCTGATGATCGCGGTCCCCAGGACGATGAACCGTTCGCTGCCGGCGCTTGGCGCATGGGACGGCAAGGTGGCGAGGTTCGGCACGTCCGCGATGCCGCCCACCGCGTTCGCCGCCGTGATCAACTGCGTCGCCCCGCTGTTGCCGTTCACGTCGACAGCCCGAACTATGATGCTGCTGCCCGTCGGGACGAAGACAGGCGCTGTGTACCTCGTCCAGGGCCCGGCGTTGCTGTTGTACTCGATCCCGCTGACGCCGACGTTGTCCGTGGCGCTCAGGGTCACGGTGATGCCGCCGGTCACCGAGACGGCCGCGGCGGTCACGACCGGAGGCGTCGTGTCCGTGAAGTCGAACGTGGCGCCCCACGAAGCGCTGGCGCCGAGCGCCTGACCGGCGACGCTCGGATGGAAGTAGTCCACGGTCGAGACATCGGCGGGCGCGAACGCCGTGTTGAACACGGCGTTGTTGTCGTACCGGCAGTGGATGTACTGGGCGCAGATCTGCTGGAGCTGCGTGTTGAAGTCGATGTTGCGCTGCCGGACGAACGCCCGCCGGTCAACGTCCGCCTGCGCCATCGAGGTCGGGTTCGCCAACATGGACTGGCAGATGCCGTAGTTCGTCCAAATGGTCGTCGCGGTCGGGTTGGTGTAGAGGATCTGCCACAGGTTGTAGATGTCCGGGATGCTGGCGACGAAGATGCGTGCGTCGGGCAGGCCGGCCGTGACCGTGTTCATCGCCGTCTGAAACTCGCCCGCGTAGGTGGTGACATCGGTCATCGTCGCCGCGCTCGAAGCGCAGACGTCGTTCGCCCCCATTAGGATCGTGATGTAGCTGACGTGCTGGCTCACGGCGGCCTGCACCTGGCTGTTGAGCGCGGCCATCTTCGCGCCGCTGACGGCGTCGTTGAAGTTGTTCCCGTTGATGAGGGCGTTGGCCGCGAGGATGCGCAGGTAGTGGCTGTCGACCGTACTGTTCGTGCCGGTCGACCAGGAGTTCGCCGGGCAGTCGGTGCCGGGGACCGGGCACGTCTGATGCGCCCGTGTAATGGAATCGCCCGTTGCTGCCATCGCGTTGGGATAGCCGGTGATGGCGGAGCCGGCTTCGACCGGGCGAGTGATGAGCGTGAACGCGACCGCCGTCATGACGAGCGCGGCGATGGCCGGCCTCCGGCAGGACCGTTGGACGGCGGTCAGAACGCCACGCATTACGGCGACCTCCCCGGTCCCGATGAGCCCGATTGTGGCCGAGGGCGTCGGCCCCTGCCGCCGCGGTCAGAGCAGCGGCCGCGCCATCGGCTCGATGGGCACGGGGAGTTGTGTGTCCCCGACGAGGTATCGGTCGACGCCGGCGGCGCAGGCGCGTCCCTCTGCGATCGCCCACACGATCAGGCTCTGGCCCCGCCCCATGTCACCGCAGGCGAACACGCCCGGCACGCTCGTCATGAACGAGCCGTCACGCGCGACGTTGCCGCGCGCATCGAGACTGACGCCAAGGCCCTCGATCAACCCCGCGCGTTCGGGGCCCACGAAGCCCATCGCCAGCAGGACGAGCTCGCACGGCAGCTCGAAGTCTGTACCTTCGACCTTCTCGAAGCGGCCACTCACCATCTCGACCTCGTGGGCGACCAGTGCTCGCACGTTGCCATGTTCGTCGCCGACGAAACGCTCCGTGTTCACGCTGAAGATGCGCTCGCCGCCTTCCTCGTGCGCCGACGACACCCGGAAGACGTTCGCCCACGTCGGCCACGGGTTCGTCGGCGCGCGCTGATCGGGCGGCCGCGGCAGGATCTCGAACTGGTGGACCGACAGGGCACCCTGGCGGTGCACGGTGCCGAGGCAGTCGGCGCCGGTGTCGCCGCCGCCGATGATCACGACGCGTTTGCCGGCCGCCGTGATCGTGGGCTCGGGGAGGTCTCCCTGCTGCACCCGGTTCGCAATCGGCAGGTACTCCATGGCCTGGTGGATCCCGCGCAGATCGCGTCCGGGAATCGGGAGGTCCCGCGCAGCGGTGGCGCCGCCGGCGAGCACCGTCGCGTCGAACTGGCGAAGCTCCGGCACGGCGACGTCCACGCCCACGTTGACGTTCACGCGGAACTCGGTGCCTTCGGCGCGCATCTGGTCGAGCCGGCGGTCGAGGTACCGCTTCTCCATCTTGAACTCGGGGATGCCGTACCTCAGTAATCCACCGATGCGGTCTGCGCGCTCGAACACGACGACGTCGTGTCCTGCGCGCGTGAGCTGCTGGGCCGCGGCCAGGCCGGCCGGGCCCGACCCCACCACCGCCACCCGCTTGCCGGTCCGCACCGAAGGAAGCACGGGCTGGATCCAGCCTTCAGACCACGCACGTTCGACGATCTCGAGCTCCACCTGCTTGATGGTGACCGGATCCTGGTTGATCCCGAGCACACACGATGTTTCACACGGCGCCGGGCACAGCCTCCCCGTAAACTCGGGAAAGTTGTTTGTGGCGTGCAGCCGCTCGAACGCGTCGCGCCAATGGTCTCGGTAGACCAGATCGTTCCAGTCGGGGATCAGGTTGCCCAGCGGACAACCGAAGTTGCAGAACGGGATGCCGCAGTCCATGCAGCGGCCTGCCTGCAGTTTCAGCGTGTCCTGCTCGAACGGCTCGTACACTTCGCGCCAGTCGTGGACCCGCACCGACACCGGCCGGCGTTTGGGGTTGATCCGTCCCCACTTGAGGAAGCCCGTCCGCTCACCCATGTGCTGCCGCCATCACCCGTGCGAGCGTCTCCTCCTCGGAGAGGCTCGCCACTGCCGCTTCGCCCATGACCGTGAGCACGCGCTTGAAGTCCAGCGGCATCACCTTCCGGAACGACTCGACTTCACTTTCCCACTGCGCGAGCAGCCGGTCGGCGACGTCAGAGCCCGTCAGTTCGCGATGACGCTCGACGGTCGCGCGCAGCCACTCGCGGTCGTCGTCGGTGAGTGGCTCGAGCTCCACCATCTGGTAGTTGACCAGCGCAGGAAAGCGGTCATCGGGGTCATGGACGTAGGCGGTCCCCCCGGACATGCCGGCGGCGAAGTTGCGCCCGGTCGGTCCCAGCACGACCACCTTGCCGCCGGTCATGTACTCGCAGCCATGGTCGCCGATGCCTTCGGCGACGGCCGTCGCGCCGGAGTTGCGCACACAGAACCGCTCGCCCACCCTGCCGCGCAGGTACGCCTCGCCCGACGTCGCGCCGTAGAGGACGACGTTCCCGGCGACGACGTTGTCCTCGGCCGCGAAGAGCGCGTCCCGGTCGGGATGCACGATGACGATGCCGCCGGACAGGCCCTTGGCCGTGTAGTCGTTTGCGTCGCCCTCGAGGCGCAGGGTGATGCCGCGCGGCACGAACGCGCCGAAGCTCTGGCCCGCCGACCCCCGCAGGTGGATGCGGATCGTGTCGTCGGGGAGCCCGGCGCCGCCCCACCGCTTCGTCACCTCGGCGCCGAGCAGCGTACCCACCGTGCGGTTCGTGTTCCGCACGCACGCCTCGATCTCAACCGGCGTCCCATGCGCGAGCGCGCCGGCCGCCTTCTCGATGAGCACGCGATCGAGCGCACGGTCGAGCCCGTGGTCCTGCGCTCTCGTACAGTGCCGCGTCTGCCCGTCGTACGGGTTGTCCGCCTCCGCGAGAATCGGCGTCAGATCGAGGCCGTCTGCCTTCCAGTGATGGATCGCGCTCCTCACATCGAGCATCTCGGTGTGCCCGATCGCTTCGTCGAGCGAACGGAAGCCAAGCGCCGCGAGGTACTCCCGCACCTCCTCGGCAATGAACTCGAAGAAGGTCACGACGAACTCTGGCTTCCCGGAAAAGCGCTTGCGCAGTTCCGGGTTCTGCGTCGCGATCCCGACCGGACACGTGTCGAGGTGGCACACGCGCATCATCACGCAGCCGCTGACGACGAGGGGAGCGGTGGCGAAGCCGAACTCCTCGGCGCCAAGCAGCGCCGCGATCAGCACGTCGCGCCCCGTCTTCAACTGCCCGTCGACCTGCACGACGATCCGGTCGCGCAGCCCGTTGCGCATCAGCGTCTGCTGGGTCTCCGCGAGCCCGAGCTCCCAGGGCGCGCCCGCGTGCTTGATCGAGGTGAGCGGTGATGCGCCCGTGCCGCCGTCATGCCCCGAGATCAGGACGACATCGCTATGCGCCTTCGCCACGCCGGCGGCCACCGTGCCGACGCCGACCTGCGCGACCAGCTTCACGTGCACACGGGCGGACGGGTTCGCGTTCTTCAGGTCGTGAATGAGCTGCTTGATGTCCTCGATCGAGTAGATGTCGTGGTGTGGTGGCGGGCTGATCAGGCCGACACCCGGCGTGGAAAAGCGCGTCTTGGCGATCCATGGGTACACCTTGGCGCCGGGGAGCTGGCCGCCTTCGCCCGGCTTCGCACCCTGGGCCATCTTGATCTGGAGGTCGTCCGCGTTCACGAGGTACTCCGACGTCACACCGAAGCGGCCCGACGCGACCTGATGGACCGCGGAACGGCGGAGGTCGCCGTTCGCGTCGGGCACGTAGCGGTCCGCGTCCTCGCCGCCTTCGCCGGTGTTCGACTTCCCGCCGAGGCGGTTCATCGCGATGGCGAGGTTCTCGTGCGCTTCCTTCGAGATCGAACCGTACGACATGGCACCGGTCGCGAAGCGCTTGACGATCTCGCTGACCGGCTCCACCTCGTCGATCGGGATGGGCTGGCGGACGCCCTCGCGCAGCGTGAACATGCCGCGCAGCGTCGCCAGGCGCTTCGACTGGTCGTCGACGAGGCGCGTGTACTCCTTGTAGATGTCGTATCGCTTGGCCCGCGCTGCGTGCTGGAGCTTGAACACGGTCTCCGGGTTGAAGAGGTGGTACTCACCCTCGCGCCGCCACTGGTACTCACCGCCCAGGTCCAGGTCCCGGTGGGCGAGTTCCGAGGGGCGCGGCGCGTAGGCGCGCCGGTGCCGTAATGCGACCTCCTCCGCGATTTGGTCGAGTCCGATGCCGCCGATCCGGGACACTGTGCCGGTGAAGTACTCGTCCACCAGCTCACGGCCCAGCCCGATCGCTTCGAAGACCTGGGCGCCGCGGTACGAAGCGACCGTGGAGATGCCCATCTTCGACATCACCTTCAGCACGCCCTTGCCCGCAGCCTTGATGTAGTTCCTGATCGCCTGGCCCGGCTCCATCTCGCCGAGGCCGTAGAGGCCCTGTGCCGTGAGATCCTCGATCGACTCAAAGGCCAGATACGGATTGATCGCGCCGGCGCCGTAACCGACGAGCAGCGCCATGTGGTGGACTTCCCGCGCGTCGCCCGTCTCCAGCACGAGCCCCACCTTGGTGCGCTTCAGCTCGCGGAGCAGGTGGTGGTGCACCGCCGACACGAGCAGCAGCGACGGGATCGGCGCCAGGTCCGGCCCGGAGTCGCGGTCGGAGAGCACGATCACCCGCGCGCCTTCGTCGATCGCCGCCGATGCCTCGGCGCAGACGCGGTCGAGCGCCGCGCGCAGCGCCGCACCGCCGCCGGCGACCTCGTAGAAGCCCGCGATGACGCGCGCCGCGAACTCCGGCCGGTCGCCGTCGTCATTGATATGGATGAGCTTGGCCAGCTCGTCGTTGTCGAGGATCGGGAAGGGCAGCGCGATCTGGTGACACGCGTCGGGTTGGGCATCGAGCAGGTTGCCCTCGGCGCCGATCGTGCAGGCGAGCGAAGTGACGAGCTCCTCGCGAATCGCGTCGAGCGGCGGATTCGTCACCTGGGCGAAGATCTGCTGGAAATAGTCGAACAGCAGCCGCGAGCGCTCCGACAGCACCGCAATCGGCGTGTCGTTGCCCATCGAGCCGACGGCCTCGGCCCCCGCCGTCGCCATCGGCGCGATGAGCAGCTTCAGCTCCTCGTGCGTGTAGCCGAATGTCATCTGGCGCCGGATCACGGATTGGTGCGACGAGACCTTGTGCTCGCGGTCTGGCAGCTCCGACAGGTGCACGAGACCTCGCTCACACCACTCCTCGTATGGGTGCTCGGCGGCGAGTGCGGTCTTGATCTCTTCGTCCTCGACGATGCGGCCCAGGGACGTGTCGACCAGGAACATCCTGCCTGGCTGCAAGCGGCCCTTCTTGACGACGCGCGCCGGGTCGATGTCGACCACGCCCGCCTCGCTCGCCATGATCACCCTGTTGTCGTCGGTGACCCAGTAGCGGCTCGGGCGCAGGCCGTTACGGTCGAGGACCGCGCCGATCACCGTGCCGTCCGTGAACGCGATCGAGGCCGGCCCGTCCCAGGGCTCCATGAGCGAAGCGTGATAGCGGTAGAACGCGCGCTTCGCAGGGGACATCGTCGCGTGGTTCTCCCACGCCTCCGGGATCATCATCAGCACGCCGTGCGCGAGCGTGCGGCCAGCGAGATGCAGGAGCTCGAGGCACTCATCGAAGCTCATCGTGTCGGACGACCCCTCGGTGATAATCGGAAACGCGCGCGCGAGGTCGGGGATCAACGGTGTCGCCATGTGCGCTGTGCGCGCGCGCATCCAGTTGCGGTTGCCCTGGAGCGTATTGATCTCGCCGTTATGCGCGATGAAGCGGTATGGGTGCGCGAGCGGCCAGCTCGGGAACGTGTTCGTCGAAAACCGGCTGTGCACCAGCGCCAGCGCCGACTCGATGCGCGGGTCCCGCAGGTCAGAGAAGAACTCGCGGAGCTGCGGCGCCGTCAGCATGCCCTTGTAGACGAGCGTACGGCTCGACAGCGATGGGAAGTAGATCGCCAGCCCACCGCAGACCTCGTGCTCGATCCGCTTGCGGAGCACGAAGAGCTTGCGGTCAAGGTCGATGCCCGTCGACCCGCCGGGGTCCGCGACGAAGCAGTGCCAGAAGCTGGGCATGACGGCGCGCGCCGTCGGCCCGATCATGGAGTCGTCGACCGGCACGCTCCGCCAGCCGATGACCCGCAGCCCCTCTTGCTTGGCGAAGCGCTCCACGGCGCAGCGCGCCTCGGCGGCATCCGTCTCCTCCAACGGGAGGAACGCGAGGCCGACGCCATAGGCGCCCGCCGGCGGGAGCGAAAACGCGGTCACGCCGCGCAGGAACGCGTCTGGCACCTGGATGAGGATGCCAGCGCCGTCACCGGTGTTCACCTCGGCCCCGGAAGCGCCGCGGTGATCGAGGTTGCAGAGCGCCCCGAGCGCGGTATCGACGATGTCCCGGCTCTTGGCGCCGGTCACATCGACCACAAAGCCAACGCCGCACGCATCGTGCTCGAACCGCGGGTGATAAAGGCCGCCCGCGGCGGGCAGCGCGCTGAACGGCAGCGTATGATCGGCGGCGAAGCCGGTGCCGCACGCGTCCCATTGGCTGGAGAGCGGAACGTCCACGTCAAAACCCACTGGGTGACCGGAAGTCACCAATTGTAACGCGGTTCACAATCGGTGTCACGCGACACGCCCCCGAATGTGGATCTCTTAAGAAATGGCAACGAGCGCCACCGGCGCCCGTCCGTTACGACGCCGGCAGCGCATGGCCGCCGACGCCAGGGCACGATCCCTCATGATCCCCGCGCTGCTCCCCGCTGCAACAGCGCCCTGGGCACCTGCGTGCAACGGGCCGCCGCCGCTCGCGCGGAGTGTCGCATAGTACCCCGCGACGGCGCAGATGACAAGCGTGTGTACGCGTCCCGCCGTGCCCCACCACGCGGGCACCGCGGAGACGTCATTCGCTGCGTCAGGCGCGGCCGCCGGCCGGCGTCTCTCCGGCTGGCCAGCGGCGCCAGGCGATATCATCTGAGCGAACACGTCCGGCCGCCGGTCGGCGCCGGTGCCGGCGAAGGAAGGAAAAGGTGACCCGCATGGGATCCGGGCTCGACGATGCGCGCCGAAGCGCACGAAACGCCGCACGGGCCTCGCTGCTGGCGATGCGCTCGATGGTTGACGCGCGCATCCGCCGCATCGACCAGAAGAAAGCGGCGATGCGGCCGCCGGCCGCGGAGATGGGGCGGGGCGACGAGCCGCCGGAGCAGCGGCCGCACGAGATCGTGTAGTGCCGCTCTTCACGTCGTTCGACGCGGCGTGGCGCTGGTTCGCCACCGGCGGCGACCTCGTGCCCGTCGAGGAGCAGCGGGCGCGGCTGGCCGCCGGACGCGCGCAGTTGCTCGCGTTCCAGGCACCGATGACGGACCCTGCCGTCGTGACGCTCGCCGCCGACGTGCTCGACGCACTCGGTGGCGTCGACGGCCTGCTGCCCCTGCCCGACGAGCTGCTCCATTGCAGCCTGCGCGGGGCCGGCTTCCAGGTGATCGCGAAGCGCCGCCCGGACGACGTGCTCCGCGCGGACGTGCCGCGCATCGCCGAGCGCGCGGGGGCGGCGCTGCGCGGGACGGCGCCGGCCGAGGTCGAGGTCGGGCCGGTCAACGTCTTCCCCGATGCGCTGGTGCTCGAAGTGCACCACGGCGGCGCGCTCGCGGACCTGCGCCGCGCGCTCGCCGCTTCCGTCGCACCTGATCCCCTCGCTGCCGACGACGCCCACTACCTCGCCCACGTCAGCCTCGCCTTCTTCGCCGACGCCTCCTGCGCCGAGCCGCTGCGCGCGCGCCTCCCCGCGCTGCGCTCGCTGCCGCGCGTACGGACGACGGTCGCGCGCGTCGACTTCGTGCGCTGGTGGCTCACCGGCGCCGAGGCGGGCGACCCGCCGGAGCGCGACCTGATCCGCTCCTACGCGCTGCGCGGCGGCTGAGCGCGCCCAGGCCGCTGGATGGGGGCCAACCCCTCGGGAGGTCCGGCGCGGAAATTGCGGCGCTTCCCGCATGTAAAGCCGGCGTGCCTTCCCGCATAGTGGCCACTGCGAGCAGCGGCCGAGGGCACGGACGCCCGATGCGCCGCGGCCCGCATCGGAGGGCGTATGCAGAGCCTGCCGCGAGCCGCCTGGGAAGTCCGCGTCGAGACGGTGACGAGCACGTTCGTCGCGGCCGGCACGCCGGCGGCCATCCACGACCTCGGCCGCTTCCTCGAGCATCTCAACAACGGCGCGCTCGGCGGCCAGATCGAGCTGCACGATGCGACCGTGCGCCCGCTCTACCGCGCCAGCCGCCCGGTACAGCTCGATGCGCCGGTCATCGTCCGCCGGGAGCAGACGGTATTCGCAAACTTCGAGGGTCCGTACTTCACGCGCGGCACCGTCAGGCCGCCCCGCGTCGATGCGCCCGTGCTGTTGCTGGCGCCGCCGTTCCAGATCCGCGGCATCGTCGCCTTCGAGCCGGAGGCGGACCGCACGCAGGCGCTGCGGACGCACCTGCACCGCTTCTTCGTCGTGCGCGACGCCCGGGTGTACGACGCCGAGGGCAACGAGCTGGGGCAGGGCGAGCAGATCGTCGTCAACGGCGCCGCCGTGCAGATGGTCAGCGCGACGGCGCTGCATATCGCGGCACCGGCGGCACGGGCCGCCGCCCACGACGTCGCGCAGCCCCAGCACGAGCGCGCGCCGGCCGAGGAAGCGCCTGTGCCGGAAGAGGCGACGCGCGCGGCATAAGACCTCGCACGGATGCGGTCGTGGGGAGCGGGCACCGAAGGGTGTCCGCTCCTCCACATCCTCTATCGCCGTTCCGGTGCGGCGCTGGCCCCGTTCGGTGTAGGATCCCGGCAAGCTCTCTCGCAGCGGAGGCCGCCATGCCCGAACCCATTCGCGTCATCGTGTCCGGCAGCGGCAAGATGGGCCGCGCGATCGTTGAGGCGGTCGACGCCGCCGACGGCATGACGCCCGTCGGCGTGCTCGAGAAGTTCGCCGAGGCGCCCGCCCTCGTGCTCCCATCGGGCCTCGACGTGCCGATGACGGCCGACGAGGACGACGCCTTCGACGAGTGGGACGGCGACGTCGTCATCGACTTCACGAACGCGTCGTGGACCCCGACCGTTGTCGATGCGGCGCTCCGGCGCGGTGTCCGGCCGGTGATCGGCACGAGCGGTCTGAGCGAGGCGTTCGTCGCGTCGCTGGCGGGGCGCTGCCGCGAGCAGCGGCTCGGCGGTGTCGTCGCCGCGAACTTCGCGATCGGCGCCGTGCTGCTGATGCACATGGCGAAGACCGCGGCGCGGTTCTTCGACGCGGCGGAGATCATCGAGCTGCACCACGACCAGAAGGTCGATGCGCCGTCCGGCACGGCCATCGCGACGGCGCGCGGCATGGCGTCGGCGCGCGGCCGCCCCTTTGCGCGCAACGTCCCGACCAGCGAGACCATCGCCGGGGCGCGCGCCGCCGCGATCGACGGCGTGACGCTGCACAGCGTGCGGCTGCCGGGGCTGGTCGCGCACCAGGAGGTGATCTTTGGCGGACTGGGCCAGACGCTGACGCTCCGCCACGACTCCACCGGCCGCGACTCGTTTATGCCGGGTATCGTGCTCGCCGCGCGCGAGGTGATGGGGCGCCAGGAGCTGGTCGTCGGCCTCGACGCGCTTATCGGCCTCGCGTAGGCGGCTCCGTCACGAGCGCGCGCGCCCACTCGGGGATGCCCGCATCCGGCACGGCGTCGTAGTTCGGGAAGTACGGCTTCACATCGAGCACCGGCGTGCCGTCGATCGCGTCGAGCCCCTCGACGCGGAGGACGTTGCGCCGGCGCTTCAGCAGGCGCACGACGGAGACGCCGAGCGGGCTCGGCCGGAGCTGGCTGCGCGTCGCCAGCACGCCCTGCTCGGGGATGCGCGGGTCGCCGCGCGGGTGGACGCGGACGCGCTGGGCCGACTCCGGCACGCGGTCGAACGCGAAGACGACGAAGATGTGCGAGTAGCCCTCGATGCCGTCCAGCAGATCCGTCAGCTCTTCGCGCAGCACGATATCGCTCCGCACGTGCGCCCAGCCGTCGGGGCGCGGCTCGCGCACGCCGTTGCGCACGACGCCGATCGGGCGGATGCCCACGGGCTCGCGCGGGATGGCGCTTCGCCGGCGGCTGCCGAACGTGTTGGTGATCCAGTCGAGCAAGCGGAGCCAGAGCGCATGCACGGGAGGAGTCTATCAGGGTAGCGGCGCTGTGGCCGCGCAGGGGCACGAGGCGTTGTGCCCCTACGTCCGCGGCGGACGGCGCGGGGGCGACGGCTACGAGCTGGTGCGCTCGGTGCGGGGACGGAAGGTGCGGTCGGCGGCGGGGACGTCCGCGAAGAACTGGCGGTTGAGCTGGATGTAGGACTTCCACTCCGCCGGCACGTCCTCCTCGAAGAAGATCGCGGTGACGGGGCAGACGGCCTCGCAGGCGGCGCAGTCGATGCAGGTGTCCGGGTCGATGTAGTACTGGGGGTCCTCGTCGCGGGTGTAGATGCAGTCGACCGGGCAGACGTCGACGCAGGACGCGTCCTTGGTGCCGATGCAGGGTTCCGTAATCACGTACGCCATGTGTCTCTGCGTCTCCTCGCCCGGGCTGTGCTCCGCCGCGGGCCGCCACTGCCGTCAGGGCCGCTCGCGTCGTGCTTGTAACGCTTCGTCCCGGTGGCGACTCACCGGCAGCCGTCGCACGCGGCGGACGCCGGTCACACGCGGCTCCGTACCGCGCCGGTCCGGGTTCGCCGGACGCACCGCCGGGGGCGGCTGTGTTCCAGGGGGGCAGGCCGGGCCGGGCTTCGCGCCGCGTTCACGAGCGTTCATCCGGAAGTCCTGCACGAGGCCTGTCCCGGCGCGCGGACGCCGGCCTTCCTGACGATAATCGACGCGCCGCGCACGCGCACGCGCGCCTGGCAGGCCAGTCGCACGCTCGTCGCCAGCACGCCGGCGCCGCGCTCCGCGACGAGCGTGCGCTGCTCGCCGCGTCCCATCGGCGTCAGGGCGGCGGCGCCCTCGACGACCTCGCAGGCGCAGGTGGTACAGCGCCCTTCGCCGCCGCAGGTCGTCGGCCAGTAGTAGCCGTGTGCCTGCGCGGCGCCCATCACTGTCGCGTCGTCGCCGGCCTCGACCTCGACGTCGAGGGGCAAGATGAAAATGCGCGCCATTGCCCAAATCTTACCATGCTGACACATCTGAGCCGTCCCGCATGTGCTAGGCTCCGAAGGCATGCAGGGCCGGAAAGGAGCAGCGCGCGTCCAGGCGGGCCCATGTGCTCGCAGCGGAGCGAGTCCGGCTCGCGTTCTCGCGGAGAACGGTTCACCTTCGCAGGGTCCCGATCGTTATACACTTTGTGCGGTATCCGATCGGAAGGGAAGGGAAGTCCAAGGGAGGATCCAGTGAAAAAGCTTGCAGCCATCCTGGCCGTGGTCGGCCTGGGCCTCGCCGGGTTCGCCGGCACCTGTAACCTGCTGCAGACGTCGCTGACGCAGATCGGCAGCACGGACACGTACGCCGGGGCGCTCCAGAACAACACGGGCGCCAACTTCCTCGGCCACAAGTTCAAGGTCACGTTCGTCGATGCGTACGGCAACATCATCGACCAGCGGACGAACGTCTCCGGCTGCCTGCGTTCGTGGCAGAACGGGACGTCGGACTTCTTCTCGGTGGCCAGCACGCAGCCGGCGGCATCGACGGTGAGCGCGATCGCCAGCCTGGACTACAGCCAGCCGCTGGTCGCCGGCTCGACGCTCGCGACGAGCTCGACGGTGACGGGCGTGACGGCGTCGCTGAACGGCACGACGCTGACGGTGGCGGGCACGCTGCGCAACAACGACGCCGTGACGATGGTCTCGCCGGACGTCTGCGCCGTGGTCTACAACAGCAGCGGCAACATCGTGGTGACGCAGATGTCGACGCTGGGCTCGCTGAACCCGAGCACCAGCATCAACTTCACGATGTCGATCACGGTGCCGGGCGGCACGGTCTCGTCGAACACGGTGACGGTGTGGGCGGACGGGCTGGAGAACAACGTCCCGACGACGCCGATCCAGTCGGCGAGCACGGTTGTGTCCTCGGGCGGGTACAAGCTGGCGTTCGCGACGCAGCCGCCCGCCTCGATCGGGACGAGTACCGCGTTCGCGCCGGTCGTCGTGGTGCAGGACGTGAACAGCAACACCGTGACGACGAGCAACGCCCCGGTGACGCTGGCGCTCTCCGGCGGCACGCCGGGCGCGGTGCTGAGCTGCACGAGTAATCCCGTGTACGCCGTGAACGGCTTCGCAAACTTCAGTTGCAACGTGAACACGGCGGGGAATGGGTACACGCTGACGGCCACGAGCACGGGCCTCACCGGCGCCGTGAGCACGGCGTTCAACGTGGGCGCGCCGGGGGTCGTGGCCAAGATGGGCATCACCATCCAGCCGCCGTCGTCCGTGGTGTCCGTAACCTCGTTCGGCCTCACCGCTGCCGTGCAAGACTCGCTGGGCAGCACGGTCACGACCGGCGCCGGGAGCGCTGATTTCGTCAAGCTCTTTATCCAGAGCGGACCGGCCAACGCCTTGCTGGGCGCGTGCACCACCGAG
>JAKAMA010000215.1 GCA_021813085.1 Chloroflexota bacterium
GAAGACTAAGAGTATAAGGCGGCGCGACCGTCGGCGGCGTGCTGGCGGCGGACGCGCAGGGCGCGCTGCGTCACGCGTTCGGGACGGCGCGCGACTGGCTCATCGGCGTCAAGGTAGTGCAGGCCGACGGCACGCTCGTGAAATCGGGCGGGCGCGTCGTCAAGAACGTCGCGGGCTACGACATGGGGAAGCTTTACGTCGGCTCGCTGGGCACACTCGGCGTCATCGCCGAGGCGACGTTCAAGCTGGCGCCGTTGCCGGCGGCCGTGGCCACGATCGGCGTGACGTGCCCGTCGCCGCACGCCGCGGCGACGCTGCTGTTCGCCGCGCACGATGCGGGGCTGGCGCTGCACGCCGCGGAACTGCTGTCGCCGGGCGCGGCGCAGTCGGTGCTCGGCGACGCGCGCTGGTCGGCGCTCTTGCGCGTCGCGGGCGGGGCGCGCGCGGTCGAGCGCACCCTCCGCGAACTGCGCGAGATCGCCGACGGCCTGCGCGCGACGAGCGACCTGCGCGATCCGGCGCAGACCGCACGCGCCTGGGACGACGCGTTCGCGCCGGGCGCGCTCTCCTTACGCGTCAGCGTGCTGCCGGGGGCAGTACCCGGCGCCTTCGAAGAGCTGGAGGCCGCGCTCGGAGGCGCGGCGGCGCTGCTGTCGTCGACGCCGAGCGCCGGGCTGATCCGCGCGCGCCTGCGGCCGGAGAGCGACGCGGCCGCCGAAGCGCTGATCGGCGCCGCGCGCGACATCGCACGGCGCCATGAGGGCGCGCTCGTCGTCGAGGCGGCACCGCCCGCGGTCAAGCGCGCGATCGACGTCTTCGGGCCGGCACGCCCGGACTTCGCGATCATGCGCCGGCTGAAGGAGGCGCTCGACCCGGAGCGCACGCTGGCGCCGGGACGCTTCGTGGGCGGCCTGTGATGACGCGCGCGACCGGGGCATCGCGGGACGTCACGCCGCCCGGGCCGCAGCCACCGGACGCGTATGACCTGCGCGAAGACATCGCGCGCTGCGTGCACTGCGGCTTCTGCCTGCAGGCGTGCCCCACCTATCTGCAGCTCGGCAAGGAGACCGATTCGCCGCGCGGGCGTATCGCCCTGATCGAGGCGATGAGCAGCGGGCGCGCTGCACCGAGCGGGCCGCTCCTCGGCCACCTGGACCTCTGCCTGCAGTGCCGCGCGTGCGAGACCGCGTGCCCGTCCGGTGTGCCGTTCGGGCGCATCATGGAGACCGCGCGCGGCGACGTGATGGCGAGCGGCGCGGGGCCGCTCGCCTGGCGCCTGCGGGCGGCGGCGCTACGGCACGTGCTGCCGCACCGGCAGCGCATCGCCGGCGCGATGGCGCTGCTGCGCGGCTACCAGCGCTCGCCGCTGCCGGCGCTGCTACGGCGTACCGGTGCGCTCGGCCTTCTGCCGCGTCCCCTGCGCGCGGCGGAGGCCTCGCTGCCGGTGCTGCCGCGCGCGAGCTTCGTGCCGCCGGAGCAGCCGCCGGGTCTGACGCGCACGGTGGCCCTGCTGCGCGGCTGCCTGATGCCGCATCTGTATCCACGGACGCACGCGGCGACGGTGCGGGTGCTGAACCGGCTGGGGTATCGCGTCGTCTTCCCCGGGCAGGAGGTGTGCTGCGGCGCGCTGAGCCTGCACGCGGGCGACCGGCGGCAGGCGCGCGCGCTGGCGCGCCAGAACATCGACGCATTTCTCGATGCGAAGGTCGAAGCGATCGTCGTCAATTCGGCAGGCTGCGGGTCGACGATGCACGAGTACGGCGGCCTGCTGCGCGACGACCCGGTGTATCGGGAGCGCGCCGCCCGCTTCGCGGCGATGACGCGGGACGTGCTGGAGTTCGTCGCGGCGCACGCGCTGCCGGCGCTCGGCGAGGTGCCGGTGGCGGTGACGTACCAGGACTCCTGTCACCTGGCGCACGCGCAAAGGGTGACGCAGGGACCGCGCGCGCTGCTGCGCGCGATCCCGGGCATCGACCTGCGCGAGCTGACGGCGCCTGACCGCTGCTGCGGCAGCGCGGGGCTGTACAGCCTGGTGCAGCCCGCGATGTCGGCGCGGCTGCTCGCCGAGAAGGTGGACGACGTGCGCGCGACCGGGGCGAGCGTCGTGGCGACGGCGAACCCCGGCTGCATGATGCAACTCGAGGCAGGGCTGCGGCAGCGCGGCATCGATGCGCGCGTGGTGCACGTGATCGAGCTGCTGGATGAGGCGATGCGCGCCGCCGGCAGACCGCAGACGGCGGACGACCCGTGCGGGGCCGCCTGGTGATGCGGAGGGGCGGTCTGGCCGTAGCGGGTGCGCTGTGCGCCACACTGGTCGCCGCCGGGTGCACGAGCGGCCCGCTCGCGCCTTCGCGAACGTCCGCCCCGCCGGCTGGGACGACTGTCGCGGCCACGGCGAGCGCCGCCGCATCGCCGCTCGTGGTGTCGACGCCGGCGGTGGGCGCGCCACCGCGCCACGCGTGCGCGCCGCCCTATCCCGCGGGTCCGGCGACGGTGGCCAGCGTCTTCTGCGCCGACCCATCGACCATGCAGGCTGCACGGGTCGTGCGGGTCGTCGACGGCGACACGATGCACGTCGCGATCGCCGGCAAGGAGGAGGTCGTGAGGTTCTACGGGATCAATGCGACCGAGGTTGGGAGGCCCTGTTCGGCCGAGGCGACCGCGCGCACGCGGCAGCTCGTCGGCGGCGAGGTGCGACTGCTGCCCGACGCGCGAGACCGCGACCGATACGGGCGCCTCCTGCGTTATGTCTACACACCGCAGGGGCTGAGCATCGACGCCGAGCTGGTCGACGAGGGGCTGGCGTACGCGTGGCGCGCGGACGGCGCCCTGCGAGGCGCGATCGTCGCGGTCGAAGACGCGGCGCGTCTCCGGCGCGCGGGCTGCCTCTGGCGCTGATGGCACACTCCGGGTGATTGCCGCAGGTGCAGTAGGGCGTTAGGATGGGCCCATCCTGGCCAGAGCGAAAGGACATATGCACATGAGGAGATGGATCCCGTTGGCGGCTGCCGCGCTGCTGCTGGTCGCGACCGGGGCGTGCGGCGGCGGCGGCAAGACCGTGACGGTCCCCGGCGGAAAGGTCAGCGTGGGCGGCAGTCTTCCGTCGAGTTTTCCGAAGGATTTTCCGACGTACAAAGGCGCGAAGTACGTGGGCGGGCTCGAGAGCACGCAGCGCGGCGTGTCCGGCTTCTACGCCACGTGGGAGACAAGCGATAGCGCGGACAAGGTGCTGTCCTACTACAAGGACGCGTTCAAGAACAGCGCGTGGACGACAACGACGACCGTCAACTCGTCCGGTGGCAGTTTCATCGGCGTGGAGCGCAAGGACGACCCGACGCAAACGGGCTTCGTCAGCGTCACGGCCAGCGGCGGCAAGACGACGATCGGCGTGCTCGTCGGCAAGAACCTGAACGGGTCATCGAGCGGCGCGACGGCGACGAGTGCGAGCGGCGAGTCGGCGACCTCCACGCCACCGGACTCGAGCAGCGGCGCCAGCACGCCGCCGCCGGAGAGCGCGCTGCCGACCGTGGTGAGCCTGCCGCAGGGCTATCCGAGCGACCAGGCGCCGCTGCCGTCCGGGGCGAAGGTCACGAGCGCCAGTTCGATCTCGAGCAATGGCCAGCAGGTCTACACGATCGAGTTCTACACGAAGGACAGCGAACAGTCGGTCGCGGACTACTTCAAGAGCGAGCTGCCCAAGCACGGCTGGACGAACGCGGTGACCACGGAATCGAACGGCGAGTTCTACTTGATGTGGAGCGGCGCCACCAGCAACCAGAGTGTCACCGTAACCATCACCAAGGGCGACGTGTCCGGGTATGCGTCGAAGGTGGCAATGCTGGTGTCGACGAAGTAGCCCACCGGCCAGCGGAGAACCGGTATGAGAAGGAAGGCGTCCGCGCGAGCGGGCGCCTCCTGCTTGTGATTCAATGGGCACGATCGACCAGGCGGCGATCGAGGGTGGTAGGCGATGATCTCGGTGGAGGAGGCGCTCGAACGGATCCTGTCCTACGTGCACGTGCTCGAGCCGGAGGAGCGGCCGATCCTCGACGCGCTCGGCCAGGTCGTGGCAGAGGACGTCGTGTCACCGCTCGACATCCCGCCGCACGACAACACGGCGATGGACGGATACGCGGTGCGCGCCGCCGACACGAGCGGCGCGCACAAGGACGCGCCCGTGACGCTGCGCGTCGTCGGCGAGCTAGCGGCCGGCTACCTCTTCGAGGGTGAGGTGCGGCCGGGCGCGGCGGTGCGGATCATGACCGGGGCGCCGATACCGCGCGGCGCCGACGCGGTGGTGCCGTTCGAGGAGACGGACGAGCCGGCGGGGCGTGCGTTCGGCTCGTTCGCGAAGTCCCGCGACGTCGTCGGCATCCTGAAGGCGGCGCGCCAGGGCGCGAACGTGCGCCGCGCGGCGGAGGACGTGCGCCGCGGGCAGACGATCCTCCGGGCGGGTGCGGTGCTGCACCCCGCGCAGGTCGGCGTGCTGGCATCGCTCGGGCAGGCGACCGTGCGCGTGCATCGCCGGCCCGTCGTGGCGATCCTTTCGACGGGGGACGAGGTGCAGGAGCCGGGCGAGCCGCTGCGGCCCGGACAGATCTACGACAGCAACGCCTACAGCATCTCGGCGATGGTGCGGGCGAGCGGCGGCATCCCGCGGCGCCTGGGCATCGCGAAGGACACGGTCGAGGCGCTGACGGCGAAGCTGCGCGGCGGACTCGATGCCGACCTGCTGGTGACGTCGGCGGGCGTTTCGCGGGGCGACTACGACGTCGTGAAGGACGTGCTGGCGAAGGAGGGCGAGGTCGATTTCTGGACGGTGCGCATGCGGCCCGGCAAGCCGCTGGCGTTCGGCACGTTCTCGGGCGGCCAGAAGGCCCGTCCGGGGCGGCGCGTGCCGCATATCGGCCTGCCGGGCAACCCGGTGAGCTCGATGGTGTCGTTCGAGCTGTTCGGGCGGCCGGCGATCTTCAAGATGCTCGGGCGGAGCGACTGGCAGCGGCCGCTGGTGCGCGC
>JAKAMA010000216.1 GCA_021813085.1 Chloroflexota bacterium
GGGGCAGGCGCACGCCGAGGTGATGGCGCTGCACGCCGCGGGCGCGGCCGCGCGCGGCGCGGACGTCTACGTCACGCTCGAGCCGCACGCGCACACCGGGCGCACGCCGCCTTGCACCGAGGCGCTGATCGTGGCCGGCGTGCGCACGGTGCACGTGGCGATGCTCGACCCGAACCCGCACGTCGCGGGGCGCGGCGTCGCGGCACTGCGAGCGGCGGGCATCGAGGTCACGACCGGAGACGGTGAGGGGGAGTCGCGGCGGCTGCTCGAGGGGTACGTGAAGCACTGCGCGACCGGGTTGCCGTTCGTCATCGCGAAGTTCGCGGTGACGCTCGACGGCAAGATCGCGGCATCGAGTGGCGACTCACGCTGGGTCGCGGGCGAGGCGGCGCGCGCCTGGGCGCACGGGTTTCGCACGCGCGTCGACGCGATCCTGTGCGGCGTCAACAACGTGCTGCTCGACGACCCTCAGCTCACCGCGCGTCCGGGCGGCGTCGCCGCGGCGAGGCAGCCGTTGCGCATCGTCGCGGACTCGCGCGGGCGGACGCCGCTCCACGCGAAGGTGCTCGGCCCGGGCGGCCCGACGCTGATCGCGACGACCCAGGCATCGCCGCCGGAGTGGCGCGCGGCGATGCAACGCGCGGGCGCGGAGGCGCTCGTGCTGCCGGCGGACGGGCACGGGCGCGTCGATCTGGCGGCGATGCTGCGCACGCTGGGCGCGCGCGGCGTGCTGACCCTGCTCGTAGAAGGTGGCGGCGTGCTGCACGCGAGCCTGTTCGAGGCGGGGCTCGTCGACAAGGTGCACGCGATCATCGCGCCAAAGATCGTCGGCGGCACGCGATACCCGGCGGTCGCGGGCGCGGGGGTCGCGCGCATGGCCGACGCGATCGCGTTGCACGACGTGGAGGTACAGCGCCTCGGTGATGACGTCGCGATCGTGGGGTACGTCGCGGCGCGCGGGACGGCCTGAGCCCGGGCTCAGAGGTACCGCAGGTGCTGCGCCTCGGCCCGCAGCTCGGCGCGGAAGTCCGGGTGCGCGATCGCGATCATCTCCTCCGCGCGCTGCCGCACGGTCTTGCCGCGGAGCGTGGCGATGCCGTGCTCGGTCACCACGTAGTCGACAAACGTGCGCGGCACCGTCACCATCGAGCCGGGCGGCAGAAGCGGCACGATGCGCGAACAGCGCTCGCCGGCGACCGTCGAGCTTGACGGTACGGCGATGATGGAACGGCCGCCCTCGCTGTACGATGCGGCGACCGCGAAGACGGTCTGGCCCCCCGGCCCGCTGTAGACCTGACCGTTCAGAGTCTCGGCGGTGACGTGGCCGGTGAGGTCGATCTGGAGGGCGTTGTTGATGGCGACGAAGTTCGTCTCGCGGACGAGCGTGCGCAGGTCGTCGGTGTGGCAGAAGTCCCACAACTCGAACCGGGGGTTCTGGTGCACCATCTCCAGCTCCTCACGCGGCACCTGGACGAGGGCCGACCCGACGACCCTGCCCGGCGCGACCTCCTTGTGCTTCCCGGTGACCACGCCCTGCTCGACGAGCGCGGCCACGCCGCCTGTGATCAGTTCCGTCTGGACGCCCAGGTCGTGCTTGTCGCCAAGATAGAGCGCCATGGCGGACGTGACGTCGCCGATGCCCATCTGGAGCGTGTCGCCGTCGCGCACCAGCTCGCTGGCGACGAGCGTGCAGATCACCTCCGCGGCCAGGACCACTTCATCGGTGCGCGGCGGGATCGGCGGGTCCCGGTCGTCGGCTTCGCGGTGCTCGGCGAGGCGCGTGACCTCGGAGATGTGCAAGAAGTTCTCGCCGTAGGTGCGGATGAGGCGCTCGTCGACCTCGCAGACGATCTGGCGCGAGACGTCGCACATCGTGCGGTTTGCCCAAAGCGCGCTGCCGAAGCTCATGTAGCCGTGCTCATCCGGAGGCGACGTCTTGACGAGCGCGACATCGAAGGGGCCGACCGCCTCCTTCACCCAGCTCTCGCGGAAGTTGCCGAGCGGCAGATACTCGGCCGTCCCGGCGTTCACCTGGCGGCGGTCGGCGGGCGTCGTGAACGCGCTGACGAGCGTGAACGCGTCCGCGGCCTCGGGCGCCGCCCAGACAAACGGCGAGACGTAGTGATGGACGGTGACGCCGCGCAGCTCATCCTTGCGCGCGAAGAGCGCGGTCGCGAGCGTCTCCGGGTTGCTGGTGAACATACCGACCCACACCTTGTCGCCGGATGCCACGATACGCGCCGCGTCCTCCGCGGGCACCAGGCGGTCCGCATATCGGGTGCGCCAGTCCATGATCGTCCCTCCGTTCACCTGTGTGTGGGCGTCAGCTTTTCACCGGCGGGGGCGCGCTGTCAACCCGCTCAGCGGGGTGCCGTGCGCGCATGACGGGTACAATGAGGGACGCCGCCAGGTCGCCCGAAGATCCGGCTGCGGCGGCAACGCGAAGGTTTTCGTCCACCGTTCGCCCGGCCCCTGCGATTTCCGCAGGATCGCCGGCCATCGATTGCCCCGTTGGGCACTTATTGTTAACATGACACGAACTCCGGAGGGTTGATGTTCACCGGCATCATCGAAGAGGTCGGCAGGGTGCGCAGCGTCCGCGACGGCGAGCTGGCGATCGCCGCGAAGAAGGTGCTCTGGGGCACGAACCTCGGCGACAGCATCGCGGTGAACGGCGTCGACCTGACGGCCAAGCAGTTCGACGAGGACGGCTTCTCGGCGAACGTGATGCCGGAGACCTACCGGCGCAGCAACCTCGGCGACCTCAAGCCGGGCGACCCGGTAAACCTCGAACGCTCGCTGCAGCTCGCCGGACGCGTCAGCGGCCACCTCGTGCGCGGCGTCGTCGAGGCGACGGCGACGGTCGCATCGTTCACGCCGGAGGGCGAGGCGATCGTGGCGCGCTTCGACGCGCCGCCCGATGTCCTGCGCTACATGATCGTGAAGGGTCCGGTGGCGATCGACGGCATCAGCCTGACCGTCGTCGACAAGGACGACCGCTCGTTCGCGGTGTCGCTCGTGCAGTACACGCAGGAGCACACGAACCTGCACGTGCGGCGGCCCGGGGACCGGGTGAACATCGAGACGGACATCATCGCACGCTACGTGGAGCAGATGGTCGCGGATCGTCGCGGGGCGGCGGTGGCTTCGTGACGGATCCGCCCACGAACCGGGAAGGACACGTGCAACAGGAACTGCCGCAGATCAGCCAGAAGGAAGCGCTACGCGCGAAGGGGCTCGCCACGGTCGAGGAGGCCATCGAGGAGTACCGCAACGGGCGCTTCGTGATCATCATCGACGACGAGGATCGTGAGAACGAAGGCGACCTGACGATTCCCGCCCAGTTCTGCACGCCCGAGGCAGTCAACTTCATGGCGCGCTACGGCCGCGGGCTTGTCTGTGTGCCGATGACCGCGGAGCGGCTCGAGCAGCTCCACATCCCGATGATGGTGAACCACAACGACTCGCACTTCGGGACGCCGTTCACCGTCGGTGTCGAGGCGCGGTACGGCGTCACGACGGGCATCTCGGCGGCGGATCGCGCGCGGACAGCGCAGGTGCTGATCGACCCGAAGACGCGCCCGAACGACCTGGTGATGCCGGGGCACATCTTCCCGCTGCGGGCGCGCGAGGGCGGCGTGCTGGTGCGGGCGGGCCAGACAGAGGCGACGGTCGACCTGTGCAAGCTCGCGGGACTGTATCCGGCGGGCGTGCTGTGCGAGATCATGAACGACGACGGGACGATGTCGCGCCTGCCGCAGCTCAAGCGCTTCGGGAAGAAGCACAGCCTGAAGATCATCAGTGTCACGCAGCTCATCCAGTACCGGATGCACAAGGAGAAGCTGGTGCGGCGCGTCGCGGAGACCGTGCTGCCCACGGAGTACGGCGAGTGGAAGTGCATCGCCTACAGGGCGCTCACGGACCCCGACGAACACGTGGCGCTGGTGTTCGGCGACGTGGGCGGGGACGAACCCGTGCTCGTGCGCGTGCACAGCCAGTGCGTGACGGGCGACGTCTTCGGCTCGCGGCGCTGCGACTGCGGCGAGCAGCTCCACCTGGCGATGCGGATGATCGAAGCGGCGGGCCGCGGCGTCGTGGTGTACATGCGGCAGGAGGGGCGCGGCATCGGCCTGCACAACAAGATCAAGGCGTACAACCTGCAGGACAAGGGCATGGACACGGTGGAGGCGAACGAGGCGCTGGGCTTCCCCGCCGACCGGCGCGACTATGGCATCGGCATGCAGATCCTCGTCGATCTGGGGTTGCGCGACCTGCGGTTGATCACGAACAACCCGGAGAAGCGCGCCGGACTCGAGGGCTACGGCCTGCGCGTTGTCGAGCGCGTCTCCGTGATCGCGGAGCCGAACCCGCACAACCTGCGCTACCTGGAGACCAAGCGCACGAAGATGGGCCACCTGATCTAGAGGTTGGGATGTTGGATGTTGGAGGTTAGAGGTTAGTGCCCCTCGAACCGCGCTCCCCTTCCCCTTAGGGAAGGGGCCCGGGGGTTAGGTCCCCTGTGACGCAGCGCGGCACCCGACGAGCCTGTGTTCGGGGAGATGCCATGCTTCCGACCTCGGCCATCCGCCCTCCTAAAGGGCCTGGAGGTTGGGTGCCGGAGCGCCGCCGACGCATCCCTACTGACGGCCCACCACCCGCATCTCCTCGCCCTTGCCTTCGAGCCGGAGCTTGCTCTCGGACTGGAGCTTGTGAAGGTGGGAGATGATCTGGCCGGTGGCCATGCCCCTGAGCCGCTTGTCGAGCTCCGGGTAGATCGCGTTCACCAGCGTCTTCACGCTGTCCCTGCCCTGCGCAATGAGCGCGACGATCTGGTCCTCGCGCTGTCGCCGATGGTCAATCAGCTCCTGGATCTTGCGGTTCGGCTCCCTCACCACGGGCCCGTGGCCGGGCAGGAGGAGCGCGGCATCGAGCGCCTGCATCTTGTGCAGCGAGCGGATGTACTCGGCCATCTCGCCGCCG
>JAKAMA010000217.1 GCA_021813085.1 Chloroflexota bacterium
CGATCTCGCACGTCGCACTCGCGGCAGTAGCGCGGGAGCGTGTCTCGCTTCGCCGCTCCGAACGCGCGCTGCTGCTCCGAGGCGACGAGCTCGATCATCGGCGTGTTGTGGATGTTTCCCAGCAGGTGCGCGGGATCGACGAAGTGGTCACACGAGTAGAGGTCGCCGTTGTGCTCCAGGGCCAGCGCATCGCCGCACGTCTCGGCGAAGATGCACAGCGCCGGTGGCGCGCCGTACCATGACGCCAGCGCCGCGTCGAACGTCTGCACGAACACGGAGCCGACGTCGCGGCGCACCCACTCGTCGAAGACAGCGATCAGGAAGCGGCCCCACGCTTCCGCGCCGACAGAGCGCTCCGTCACTCCATCGTCAGCGCCGTCGTCCGCGCGTTCGACGATGGGGATGAGCTGGATGAACCGTGCGCCCGCCTCGTCGCGGAGGAACCGGTACACCTCGAGCGGACGGCCGGCGTTCGCGCGGTGCACGGTCGTCAGGACGTTGTGCTCGACCCCGCGCGCGCGCAGCGCTTGCAGCCCCCGCCACACGCGCTCGAACGTCGGCTGGCCGCCCTTGTCGACGCGGTAGGCGTCGTGCATCTCGCGCGGGCCGTCGATGGAGATGCCGACCAGGAACTCGTGCTGCCGGAAGAACGCCGCCCACTCGTCGTCGATCAGCGTCCCGTTCGTCTGGATCGTGTTCACGATCCGCATTCCCGGCCGGCGGTACTGCTCCTCGTAGTCGAGCGCCCGGCGGAAGAAGTCAAGCCCCATCAGCGTCGGTTCGCCGCCCTGCCACGCCACGGTCACCTCAGGCGTGTCGTGCCCCTCGATGAGCTGCCGGATGTACGCCTCGAGCAGCTCGTCGGCCATGCGGAAGCGGCTGCCCGGGTAGAGCATTTCCTTCGACAGGAAGAAGCAGTACTGGCAGTCGAGGTTGCAGATCGCGCCGGTCGGCTTGGCCAGCACGTGGAACCCCCGCGCCCGCGCGACCGCGACTCCGGCTCCTGCTGCTTCTGGCGATGCTTCCATACCGTCAGCGCTCATGCCGCCCATGGTACCGCCCGCACACCCCGCGCGCGGAGCGCGGCGCCAACGCGCGATGCCAGCAAGGCTGCCCAGGACCCGCCCCTCAACGTCGGGACTCACGGACGTTACCCGCGGTGCGTGCGAGCGCCAGGCGGCGGTCAGGTCAGGAACAGACAGAACGGATGGCCGGCAGGGTCGAGGAGGACACGCAGGTCCGAACGCGGCTGATGCTCGGCGAGCCGCGCGCCTGCCGCGAGGGCGTGTGCGACCGCCGCGTCGAGGTCGTTGACCTTGATGTCGAGGTGGATCATCTTGTCCTGTTGGCCGGGCCGCTCCGGCCACACGGGCGGTCGATACCACTCCTGTTCCTGGAAGGACAGTCCGGTCCCGCCGGCAGGGTCGCGCATCAACGCAAGCCGCCGTCGCGATACGTCACGTCCCAGCCGAGGAGCCGGCCGTAGAAGTCCGCCATCGCCTGTGCGTCAGCACAGTCGATGTTCACCGTCTGCAAGCGGAATGAAGGCTGAAGCGGTTGCGTGGCCATCAGGCTGCACCGTAGCACAGGGCTTGGCGCTGCTACCGGGAGCGTTGGGGGACGGTGAAGTGAGCGGAAGCTCACGCTCGCGCACGGCCTCGGCGGCGTATCGCAGCGCTTCGCGGATGTCCTCCGGCTCGACATCCGGAAAGGGGTCGACGATTTCGGCCTCCGTCATCCCCTCGGCGACCATGCCGACGACCGTGGACACCGGGATGCGCAGGCCCCGGATGCAGGGCGCGCCTCCCATCTGAGCGGCGTTCACCGTGATTCGTGTGAATCGCATGGCTGCGCCTCCCTTCGGGCCTCATGATACGGCCTTCTGAGCGGCCGCGCGCGAGTTTCTCTCGCCCCCTCGGAGTCTCCCTATGGTTGGACGGTAGGACGACCCGGCAACGCCGATCCGCCGCCTCGTCATGTGGCACCGCGCGGTTACGCCCGACGACGCCGGGCGCGCATTGCCTACGCCGCCGGGTGGCGAGCCGCTGGAAGCGCCAGGCCACGGTCGAGAAGAAGACTCACCCGGTTGGTGAGTCTGAAGGTGTTGGCTCTGGCGACCCCGAAGGGATTCGAACCCTCGATCTCCACCGTGACAGGGTGGCATGTTAGACCGCTACACCACGGGGCCGCGCCGCGGGCACTGCTGCCGCCCCGACGCCTCGGCCGAGGCGTCAGCGGCGCTTCATTCTATGTGCGCCGGCGCCGATCGTCAATTTCGAGGAAGCTCGCTGGCGCGCGTCCGCGCAGCCGCCTCCGTCGCATCACGCGCTGAGCCACTGCGCGTAGTTGTACTGTGCCAGACTGCCGATGAGGTCCGGCCGGCGGTCCCGCACGTAGTCACGCGTCGACGTGTAGCCGGCGCTCGTGAAGAGCTGGAGCATCGCCCGTGACGGCAGCATCAGGCGCTGGGCGGCGAGCAGGGTCTCGCGCCGCGTCGCGCGGTCAGCCTCGCCCCACGAGCGCTCGACGAGCGCATCGATGGCCGGGTCGCGCAGCGCGAACATGTTGCCGCTGCCATCGATGCCGCCGGAATGGTAGAGGCGCGTGGGCAGGTCGGGCGACTCGTACGGCGGGTGGCTGATCAATGTCGCCTGAAACGCGCCCTTTCGGAAGTTCACAAACCATGTCAGCGCATCGAGTTCCTCGATCCGGAGGTCGAGCCCGACGCGGAGCAACTGCTCGCGGATCGCCGCTGCCAGGTCGATCATGCGCGGCGTGTTCACCGTCTGGAGGGCGATGGACGCGCCGCCTGCGACCGCCGCGGCGAGCAGCAGGCGCGCGTCCGCGCGGCGCTGGTCCGCGGGCGTTGCGGCGGCGAACGCCGCTCGCACGTCGGCTTCCGGCAGCGACCAGTAGCCGGCGGCCAGGTGGGGGTTCACCGGCCCGAGCACGGTCCCCGCGGACGGCGCGATGCTCCGGATCAGCGCGTCGCGGTCGAGCGCGAGGTCGAGCGCCTGGCGCACACGCGCGTCTGCGAGCGGTGGCGCATCGAGGCGCAGCCCGAGCGAGAGCCAGGCGAGGCTCGGCTCGGCGTCGACGACAACACCCCGGTTCGCCGCCTGCGCCGCCTGCGCCTCCGGCTTGTCGCGATTGTCGATCTGGTCGAGATCGGTACGCGCGAACGCTGCGAGCTTCGACGCATCGTCGGCGAACACCTGCCACTGCATGGCGTCAAGGTACGGCAGTGGGTGGCGATAGTACGCGGCGTTTCGTGCGATGCGCCACGTCTGCGCCACCGCGTCGGCGCGGTCGATCGTGAACGGCCCGCTGCCGGCGCCGCTCGTCTGCAGGTCTGCGTGGCCGTCTACGAGCTCGCGCGGCAGGATCGCGCCAGCGTTGATATCGCCGAGGTTCTGCAGCGAGTACACGTACGGCCGGCGCGTGACGACGCGCACGGTACCGGCATCGAGCGCTTCGATGCGGTCGAGCACCGTCGCGTGCCAGAGCTTCTCGACGACGAGCGGGTTGTCGCGGTAGCGGAGCACCGACGCGACGACATCCTGCGCAGCGACGGCGCGGCCATGCACCGGCGCGAGGTCCTGGAACCGCACGTCCGGACGCAGGTGGAAGACCAGCGTCGCGGCGTCCGGCTGCTCGACGTTCGCCGCGTGGTCGAGCAGCACCGCATCGCCATCCTGCATATCGACGTGGTGCAGGTAGCCGTACACGCGCGGGAAGATGGCGAGCCCGCTGCCGCGCTCGAGCTGCGGGTCGAGGCCGTACGTCAGTGGTACCGCCGTGCCGATGCGCAGCGTGCCCCCGGTCCGGGGCACACGCGTGGCTGTTGCGCTCGGTGTCTGCGCCGCGCGGCCACAGCCGGCCAGTGTGGCGCCCGCGGCCGCAGCCGCGGTCAACCCCGCCGCGCTGAGTACGCGGCGGCGCGAGACGCGCGTCTGCGCCAGCTTCCTCCACATGCCCTGGGGGTCGTCCATTCTTCTTCAGCCCCGACGCGCCTTCGCGGCAGGCGCCGAAGGAGGAGCCCTTCATTGAGGCGAATATCGGGCGGGGTGTCAAGCGCGGCCCGGCGCCGGCGTGGCGCCGGCGCGCCTTGACACTGCCTCGCCTGCGTGTTTATCTGCGGCATCCCGAAGCATCAGCAAAGGGGCGACAACCTTGCCGTTTCAGAAGCCCGACGCCATCGATCGGCACATTATCAGCATCCTCGAAGGCAACGGCCGCGCCACGAACCGCGAGATCGCCGAGGCCGTCGGCGTCTCGGAAGGCACCGTGCGCAACCGCATCGAGCGCCTGATCCGTGACGACGTGCTGCGCATCGTTGGCGTCACCAACCCCGCGAGGCTCGGGCTGAATACGGCCGTCGTGATCAGCGTCTCCGGGGAGCTTGCGCGCATCACGGAGATCGCCGAGTCGCTCGCGGCAGAGGAATCGGTGGTCTACGTCGGCTATACCACCGGCAACGCGGACATCATCGCCCTCGCCTTCTTCCCCGGCAACGACGAGTTGACCGACTTCATGACGCAGACCCTGGCGGCGATCCCCGGCATCGTCAAGGCAGAGACGAACATCATCCTCAAACCCGTCCGCGGCCCCTTCCCCGGTGCGACCGCGAACCTCGTGAGCCGGCACCAGGCGGCCGCGCTGACGTCGTTGCGCGCGTAGGACGCGCGTCCGGACGGGCGAGCACACGGGTGGCGGAGGCGGCGTTGGACCCGATCGTGACGGAACCGGCGAAGAAGGTCACGACCTTCGACCACGCCGGCGCCGAGAACGGCTGGCTCGTCGAGCTCTACAAGGACGGCGAGAAGACGACGGCCTACCTGACGGCCGCAGCGCCGGGAGCCTTCAAGGGCTACCACCTGCACCGTGTGCGCGCCGCGCGCTATGTCTGCGTGCGGGGTCGTATGAAGATCATCC